>JABGQL010000051.1:2614-7623 GCA_018648825.1 Gammaproteobacteria bacterium | reverse complement strand
CCATCACTCATCCCCGCGAGGGCGAAAAGGTAGAGGGACTCTACAAAATAGCCATGCGCCAGCAGCCAGATGATCGGTAGTACCAGAATCATCCGCAACAGGGTTATGAGATTGGGAATATCGCGCTGCTCCATAATCCAGTAGAATACCCTGCTTTGAAACTGCCGTTAACAAATATTCATACTGATCATGACTTCTAAATCCCTAAGCTATAGCGACGCTGGTGTTGATATCGACGCCGGAAATGACCTAATCGAACAGATCAAACCACTGGCCACCCGTACCAAACGCCCCGGCGTAATGGCAGGCTTAGGTGGGTTTGGCGCGCTGTTTGAGATTCCTCTGGACCGTTACAAAAACCCACTACTGGTCTCCGGCACCGATGGCGTGGGTACCAAGCTACGGCTGGCGATGCAGATGGAGAAACATGACACCATCGGCATTGATCTGGTAGCGATGTGCGTCAATGACCTGATTGTTCAGGGAGCCGAGCCGCTCTTCTTCCTCGACTACTATGCCACTGGAAAGCTGGATACAGCGGTTGCCGTCTCTGTGGTAGATGGCATTGCGACGGGCTGTGAACAGGCGGGGGCTGCTCTGATTGGTGGTGAGACCGCGGAGATGCCCGGAATGTATGAGGCTGGTGATTATGACTTGGCTGGCTTCAGTGTCGGCATCGTCGAGAAGAGCGAGGTGATTGATGGCTCTAAAGTAGAGGCGGGTGATGTACTGATTGGGATGGCCTCTTCGGGGCCCCACTCCAACGGCTACTCACTGATCCGCAAAATTCTGGAGGTCTCCGGCGCGGACATTAACAGTGCGCTCGACGGTAAGCCGCTGGGTGAGCAGCTACTGCAACCGACCCGAATCTACGTCAAACCACTACTGGAGTTGATGAAGCAGCTGCCGATTCATGCACTGGCTCATATCACCGGTGGTGGCCTGACTGAAAATTTGCCACGCGTATTACCCAACCACACGAGCGCTGAAATTAACAATAGCTCTTGGGAGTGGCCTTCTGTTTTCAAATGGTTAAAAGAACAAGGTAACGTAAAACAGGAAGAGATGATCCGCACCTTTAACTGTGGTGTGGGGATGGTGATTGTGGTCTCTGCCAAGAATGCTGCACGCACCATTGAACTGCTCAAGGAGCAGGGAGAAGAGGCGTGGCAGTTGGGTACCATCTCTGCCTCTGAGCAAGAGACTCCCTCTGTCTCCTTCTGTTAACCCCACACCAGTAAACCTACATCAGCAATGGGCATCTCACCCCTCAAAGCGGTTGTACTGATCTCTGGGCGCGGTAGCAACCTGCACGCTCTCATTCGGGCTCAGCAGGCCGGCACACTGGATATCGATTTTGCTGCGGTAATCAGCAACCGTCCAGAGGCTGCGGGTCTTCAGCTTGCTGCCGCAGAGCAGATCACAACCGAGGTGGTGGACCATACCCTGTACGAGGGGCGGACCGCTTATGACCAGGCTCTGATCAAGGTGATCGATCAGCATCAACCAGAACTGCTCATTTTGGCTGGCTTTATGCGCATCCTCACTCCAGAGCTGGTGCGCCACTATGCAGGGCGTTTGATCAACATCCACCCCTCACTGCTCCCCCGCTTCAAGGGGCTGCACACTCATCAACAGGCGCTGGATGCGGGGGCTACCACCCACGGTGCCAGTGTCCACTTTGTGAGCGAAGAGCTGGATGGTGGGCCGGTCTTTTTACAAGCCAGCGTTGCTGTTGAGGCCGATGATGAGGCAGAGAGGCTGGCGGCTCGGGTACTAGAGCAGGAGCACCGTCTCTACCCCGCCGCCATTCAGCTCATCGCTGAGGGACGTATCAGACTGGTTGACGATTCACTGCAATTGGACCAGACTCCACTGCATGAACCGTTACAACTCTCTTCTTAAGCTTCTCCCTCTACTCCTACTGCTGCTCCTCAGTCGAAGCGCATTCGCTTTTCCGGAGACCTTCGAGGCCCGCTACAGCTTTATCGCCAAAGGGATGGTTCTGGGTGAGACTCAATACAGGTTGAGCAGAGCCCCTAAGGGGGATGAGGCGCAGTACCGCTTCACCACCCACACCGAACCGACCGGACTGGCAGCACTGTTGATTAAGAAAATCATCAATGAGGAGTCCTACTGGAAGTGGCAAAACGGTGAGCTACGCCCACTACAGTACCGCTATCAACAGCAGGGGAAGAAGCAGAAGGTGCGGGGGCGCGACTTTAACTGGGTTGATCAGAGCGTCAGCATCGATGAAAATGGCAAGCAGAGCCAGCTCAACCAGTTACAGACGGGGGCTGTAGATGAGGCACTGTTCCTGATTCGGCTGATGCACGACCTCAAGCAACAGCGAAAAGAGCTGATCTACCCCATTGTAAAAAAAGGGAAGTGGAGCCAGTACGAGTTCACCCGAGGTCCAACCGAGACCATCAAGGTGCCTGCTGGAACCTTTGAGGCGCAGCAGATTGTTAGAAAATCGAGTGGTAATCGGAGCTTCCGCCTCTGGGCCGCACCACAGCTGGACTACCTACCGGTACAGGTTGAATACCGAGAGGGCGATGGGAAGCTGTTTCTATTGAAGCTGAAACAGACCTCTATCACTCAAAAAACGCTATAAGGCAACATTAGCAGAGCTACGTCCCCTCCTCCTATCAGGGGGAGGGTTAGGGTGGGGGTTAAGTGTTTGAGTTATGCACTCCACCCCCATCCCAACCTTCCCCCTCATATGGGGAAGGAGCCAAAAACAGTGCCATAATGAGAACTGCAGAGCTACAGTAGGTTGATCGGCACCTCAACCATCTCGATCCCCACCTCTTCAAAGATGGTGCGGGTCAGTGCCACACTCTCCTCCCAACGCGACATCTCTTCAGGAATTGTTGTTACTACACGGGTGATGCCCGACTGAATGATCTTTGCGGCACAGCGCGAGCAGGGGGGCAGTGGGTAGACGTAGATGGTACTGCCCCTCAGGTCTGCACCAGAGAAGAGCAGTGCATTCTCCTCAGCATGGAGCACCAGCGAGTATTTAGTCTCTCGGTCATGCAGCCGATGGTCGTCCGACATCCCCTGTGGAAAGCCGTTGAAACCGAGTGAGACCACCCGTTTATCATTGGTGACTACCGAACCGACCTGTGTACTGGGGTCCTTCGACCACGCTGAAACATGGGCCGCCAACCCCAGAAAACGTCGATCCCATTTACTCAGTTCCATGATAGTGCCCTACTCTCTTAATGATTAAACGGATGCGAGTATAACTTTTTATTCATCCAACGAAAAACCGCCATACCGAAAATCGATATGGCGGCCTGCTGTCACACCCCTGTTTTGCCCTACTGAATCACAATATTGGGGAACTTGGTGGTGAAGTCCTTCTTCTGCTGTGCCAGCTTGGCGGAGGTACGGCGAGCAATCTCACGGTAGATCTTCGCAATCTGCCCATCAGGGTCTGCCACAACTGTAGGTTTGCCGCTATCGGCATCACTACGAATCGCCTTATCGAGTGGTAATCCACCCAAGAAGTCGACATGCTCATTCTCTGCCATGCGCTGCCCACCGCCCTCTGCAAAGATATGCTCCTCATGACCACACTCAGAACAGATATGGATACTCATATTCTCGACCACACCCAGAACCGGCACTTCAACCTTCTCAAACATCTTCAGCCCTTTGACCGCATCCAACAGTGCAATGTCCTGTGGCGTAGTCACAATCACCGCACCACTCACTGGAATCTTCTGCGCCAGGGTGAGCTGGGTATCACCAGTGCCGGGTGGTAGATCGATCACCAGGTAATCAAGATCTTCCCAGTCGGTCTCTTTCAACAACTGCTCCAGCGCCTGTGTCACCATCGGACCACGCCAGATCATTGGGGTATCCTCCTCCACCAGATAACCAATCGACATAGACTGGATATGGTAGGAGTTGACGGGCTTCAAACGCTTGCCATCAGGAGACTCTGGCTTGGCACCCTGCGCACCCAGCATCCGTGGCTGGCTTGGACCATAGATATCCGCATCCAACATACCGACGTTGGCGCCCTCTGCAGAGAGTGCCAGCGCCAGGTTGACCGCTGTAGTCGATTTACCAACCCCCCCCTTACCAGAGGCCACTGCGATGATGTTTTTCACACCCGTTACGGCTTGAACCCCCTTCTGTACCGCATGAGCGATAATATTGGAGGAGACATTCACCGTCACATCAGCAATACCATCTGCAGCTTTCACCACCTCAGCCACTTTGTTGCTCAGCTCATCAGCGTACCCCTTGGCTGGAAATCCCAACACAATATCAATGGTGACATTGCCGCCATCAATTTGGATATCTTTTACTGATTTTGCAGCAACCAGATCACTATCCAGGTAAGGGTCAATATAGTTCTTGATTGCGGTCTCTACCGCATCACGGGTCAATTCTGACATTGTAAACTCCGTTAGTTGGTTACGGGCATTTTTAAAGCTGCCCTTACGTTAGTTATTAAACAGGATGCGCTAATACTAACATTTCTATCCAGAGCTGAGAACCGTTTCCTGACAATTTTTGTTGGTTATTGTTTGACTGTAGTCAAAAGCAGCCAGAAAAGCACGCTACCCCTTCTCATCGACACGCAAATACTCACTCAACATCCCCTCAAGCTCATGCTTTTCGAATGGCTTGGCAAGAAAGCCATCACACCCAGCAGCCTCAAAGGCATCACGATGCTTCTGCATCACATTCGCCGTAAGTGCGACAACAGGCGCCTCATACCCACCCTCTCTCAATACCCGGGTCGCCTCAATACCATCCATCACGGGCATCTGCATATCCATCAAGATCAGATCAAAATGGTCTTGTTGGGCCCACTCAACCGCCTCGGCCCCATTATTAGCGGTAACCACCGTAAGGCCTAGCTCCTCCAGAAGGCGGCACTCTAATACTTGCAGCATATGCGTATCTTCTGCAATCAACACTTTTCCATGAAATTGCAGTGGTGTAGTGGGCGCTGACTGCACCTCCTCTTCCACATCATCCAC
>JABGQL010000051.1:0-2514 GCA_018648825.1 Gammaproteobacteria bacterium | reverse complement strand
TCCACATCATCCACCAAAGTATCACTTCTTCTATAGGGGATAGAGAGGGTAAAGGTTGAGCCGGCATCCACCTCACTACTGACTTGAATTTGCCCCCCCATGAGTCCCGCCAGATTTTCAGAGATAAAGAGCCCCAGCCCACTCCCTCCAAAACGGCTGGCAACTGCCTCATCCCCCTGCTCAAAGCGTTGAAACAGCTTCTTCATGGTTTCGGGTGACATCCCCACTCCGGTATCTTTGACCTCAAAGAACAGTAACTCTCCGCTAACCCAAGTAACGAGTGAAACCTCCCCTTTTGGGGTGAACTTAATGGCGTTCCCTACTAAATTGATCAGAATTTGGATAATCCGCTGCACATCACCCAACAGTTGATAAGACTCATGGTTTGTCTGCTCTAATTCCCAGGTCAACCCGACCTCTTTCGCCCGATAAGAGAGGATATACTCAACATGTTGAAGCAACCGAGCAAGGTCATAAGGGGCGTCATTAATAGTAAATTTTCCAGACTCAATTTTTGACATATCCAGTATGTCATTCACCAGCGCCAACTGCCCTCTACCTGCCATCTCAATCGTTCTGATCAACTCTATTTTTTCAGAGCTCTTCTCTTTGCTAGACAACAACTCACTGTTACCAATAATCGCCGTCAATGGGGTGCGCAACTCATGACTCATCGAAGCAAGAAACTCATCTTTAGCCAGCTCTAAGCGATATCGCTCAGTCACATCCACCGCATTCAGTAACACACAGGGCTCACCATCCATCGAGGCCCGCTTCAGCTCCATAGAGATGGTTAGAGAGTTCCCCAGTTTATTGTGAAGCTCTATATGGCCCATCTCACCTCCCAGCAGAAAGCGCCCCCCTCGCTGGTCCAGATAGTCATAACACTCGGAATAGGGCACCGGCAAACCACTGGGCAACAGATCTTCTAACGGCTTTCCAAGTAACTCTGATTTTTTATAACCAAAGATATGCAGCAGCGCGGGGTTGGCGACCACGATGGTACCATTCGCATCAACCATACCAATTCCTGCAGGCGCAGCATCTACAATTGAGATGTAGTCATCCGTAACTCGGCCATAGCTTTTCTCTAATGCCTGATAAGCGTTACGCTGATTCATCACATAGCGGAACAACAACAGATAAAGAGCTAGAGTAAATAGAATCAGCAGGCGGTTACCCAAGGTCGTCAGCTCCTGCCGCTCATGGTACCCCGCAAGGTAGATCCTTCGCAGATCTACAATACCTTCCGCAATCTCAACCGAAAGGGATTTCTGGGTATAACGGTTAAGTCCTCCCAGGCTATCCAGTATCAGACGGCAATGGCGGAGTACATTGGCCTCAATTGTTATATCGCCTTCCCCCCACTCTAGGTGCTCAGCAACCTCCTTCTCCAACTCTCCAACCTGCTGTTGTAGTAGCGTTGGAGCTCTATCATCTACACGACTTAAGAAGGTGATCACCTCAGATCCGATACGGTGCACCTCTGCAGTAATCCCCTCATTTTTATCCATACTCACATGCTCAATCTCCGCATTAACCAGGGGGAGATAGATGGCACTGTTGGTGTAGAGAGCCCGAGCGGTCTTAAAGCTGGAGACATACTCCTGCTTTTTCCGCAAGAGAGAGGAGAGGTAGCCGATTTTCTTCACTAGTTGCCGCTGATTTGCTGAGTTCAAAGCGGATGATGACTGCTCTACGCTATCTAATAGGGTAAAGATAGAGCGCTCTGCAGAGAGCAGTTCATCAAAGTTATTCAATAAGTCGAGTCGACTATAGAGCAGGATCGTATTGTACCGCTCATTACTGGCTTCAAGATGGTTCAACTGCTCTAGGTAGGAGATATGCTTTTTGGAGCCCGCCCCTTGGGAGATAACAACCAACGAGACAAAAATAGCAAAGACTCCACTTAAGAGAAACAGCGCATAGTTCAATATAAAATTTCGCACCCTTTTCACTGCCCAACCCCAACCAGCTTGCCATTCAGTGTCTGAAGAAAAGCGACCAAGCTTACAACTTCGCCTTTACTTAATTTTTTACCCAACTGCACCTCTCCCATCACCTCTACCGCCTCTTCCAGTGTGGCATAGGCTCCATTATGGAAATAGGGGGCCGTCCTGGCTACATTACGCAGAGAAGGCACCTTGAAGTAGAAGCGGTCTGAGGTGGAGTGCGTCACCTCGAAACGCCCCAAGTCCCCTCCTCCCATCTGCTCCACCTGCTTCTGATTGACATAAATCCCTATCTTCTGAAACAGCCCTCCCCCCACATTTTTCCCCTGATGGCAGCTCACACACCCCAGATCAGTAAACAGCTGATACCCCTGTTTCTCTTGAGTGGTGATTGCCGTCTCATCCCCCCTCAGGTAACGGTCAAATGGCGCGTCTGGAGTCACCAAAGTACGCTCATAGAGGGCAATTGCATCTGCAACGGTCTCTGCTGTAATCCCCTGAGGGTAGACTGAAAAGCGCCCCACGCCTACGGCCACGAATCTCCGAATAACATAGACAAGAC
>JABGQL010000078.1 GCA_018648825.1 Gammaproteobacteria bacterium | reverse complement strand
AGATAAGATGAGCTTTAATAAAAATGGACGATTTAGACATGACTCTCTTCAAGACAAGAGGTCACTCAGCAAGATACTCAACGCCATTACCGACGGCATTGAGGGTGGAAAGCTACGTTTCAGTGATGACGACAATAAGATCGAGATGACCCCAGAGGATCTGCTTGAACTCAAGCTCACTGCTAGCCAAGAGGATGGTCGTCAGCGTGTCAATATCCGCATCAGTTGGCAGGAGAAAGAGAAAAAGAGGCGCAGTAAAAAACCATTAAAGGTCTCTTCTCAATAACCCTACAGTTTGCATTGGAGGGGTATTGAGAAGTCACGGCGCTACTTACTTTTCTTGCCCTTTCCCTTATTTTTTTTCTTCTTTGAACCCTTCAATTTTTTAGCAGGCTTCTTGGTTTTCTCTTTCTTCGCCTTCTCTTTCTTTGCCTTCTTTGATTTTTTGGCAGGCTTCTTCGCCTTTTTCTTCTTTTCCGGTTTTAAAGTCTCATCAGTGACCGCTCTCTTTTCTGCTGTAACCGGTTTCTCAGCAGCTGTGCTATCAACGACATCCGGTTCACTCTGTATCACCGCTTGAGGCACTTCCGTTAACGCTGCTTTTTTAACAGCCACCCTCTTTATCACTTCACTCTTAACCACTCTCTTTTTGACAACCGCTTTCTTGACTGCGGCCCTTTTAACCACGCTCTTTTTAACAACCGCTTTCTTGACTACCACTTTTTTCTTCGCACTTGTGGCCTTAAGAAATTCCATGCCCACGACTTTAAAACGGGTCAGTAGGTAGTTCACCTGCCCAACCGTTAAGCCGGATTGCTCCACGGCCTCACTGTTACTGCCCCCACCATTGAGCGCCAAAAGTGCCTTCGCTCTTTTGCCTTGAATATCATCATTATTTGCTATCTGCTTGCACTGCTTGATTGAAGCAGCATTAAGTAGAGAGTTTGCAGCTGTATTAGTTGTCATAGCGTAGTCCATATTTTTTTAATATTGTAATGAATGCATCACCGTTGTTAACCGCCACTTAGGAGCATTAACAACATCTAAAATTTTTGTATCAAGACTTTTCCACACTCCTTATTAACGACTTCTTTCTAGCGGGAGTCGACTTCACAATAGGAGCTGAACCCTCAGATTGCTTTGGCGCCCCCTTATCTGAACCTGCAAGAGCGCCTACTCCTCCCATTGGCCCTTGAGCCCCCATCGGCCCTGCAGGTCCCGGCTCACCCTGTGGTCCAAACGGTCCTTGAGGTCCCTGTTCCCCCTCCTCACCCTTGGGACCACGTACCCCCACAGGCCCCACTAAACCATCTTTTCCGACCGGGCCTCTGGACCCAATAGGCCCCTGAGGTCCAACAGGCCCCCCTGAATCTCCCTTGGGTCCAGCAAGCCCCGCCTCACCCTTGGGACCCACTGCCCCAGCTTCTCCCTTGGGACCCACAGCTCCCTTCATGCCCGTAGGCCCAGTCTCACCCTTAGGGCCGACAGCCCCTTTGATGCCCGCTGCCCCGGCCTCACCCTTAGGGCCAACGGCCCCTTTGATACCCGCAGCCCCAGCCTCACCCTTAGGTCCAACAACCCCTTTGATGCCTGCAGCCCCAGCCTCACCCTTAGGACCGGCAGCCCCTTTGGGACCCACCGCACCAGTCTCACCCTTAGGCCCCGCAGCCCCTTTTGAACCGGCAGTTCCCTTTGGCCCTGCTGGCCCCACCTCACCCTGAGGACCTGCCACCAACTCAATACTATCGATCTTCTCCTCCAGAAAACTTACCCTTTCTACAAGTTGTAGCAGGCTCTCCTTCAGCTCATCAATCTGTACCATCGACTCTGTTAACTTCTGTTTTTTAGATGCCATTTTCTTACCTTCTCAATTAGGTGTTTTATCATCACTTAAACCATACCACTACAATGTTGCACCAAGCGCTTATCGAAGAATAGACGACATAGCAAGGAAAATCCAATTCTAGTACTAATCTGCAGGTTCAATACGTACCTTACCAATGGATCGCTGATCACTATCTTCAACAATAAAACGGTGGCCCAGCTCCTCAATCGACTCCCCAGCCTGTGGAATATGGCGCAGTCGTGCCATCATAAATCCAGCCAAGGTATGAAATTCAAGCGAGGGAAGGCTGATCCCCAAGGTCTCATTGAGCAGTGAGATAGAGATCCGGCCATCCATCAGGTAGGTCTCCTCATCCAGCATCTCAAAGATATGTCGAGTGCGCGGCAGATACTCCTCAAAATCATAGCCTACATCAATCTCCCCCACCACCTCCTCCAAAATATCCTCAATGGTAATCATACCGATGGCAGAACCAAACTCATCCACCACAATCGCCATATGATCCTCTCGCTCGCGCAGTATCGGCAACAGGGTATCAATCGTCTGATAGGGGGAGACGTAGTAGACCGGCTCAATAAATTCATCCAACGAACGTTCCGCCAGCTTCGGATCGAGTAGATCCCAGGTGGTCAGGGTGGCAATACCGATCACATTCGTCACATTGCGTTTGTAGACCGGAAGCCGGTTGTACCCCCGACCACGCACCAGTACCATGGCATCCTCTATATCACGGGTACGGTGTATCGCCACCATCTCCGCTACCGGTACCATCGCCTCTCCCACAGTGGTCTCTGAGAAGCGAATTACCCGCTTGATTCTCTCACGGTCAAACACATCAACATTGGCTCCACGATCCGCCATCTCGACCACCGAACGAATCTGTTCACGGGTCATATACCCACTCTGCTCCGTACTACCACCAAATAGACGCACTGCAAGCCGCGCAAGCCGAGAGAAGATGAAGGTCAACGGCAAAAACAGCCAAGCAAAAAAACGCAGTGGAAACACCACCAGTGGTGAGAACTCATCGGACTTCTGCTGAAAGATACTCTTGGGAACCACCTCCCCAAAAATCAACAGCACGGGGGTAAAGAGCAGGAAGGCATAGAGGTCACCGGCTGAACCAAAACGCTCGATCAACCACATGGTCCCCATTGTGGTAAAGACCACGGTTGCGATATTGGTACCGACCAAGGTTGTTCCCAGCAGACGATCTGGGGTCTTGAACAGCTTCAATACCAGTGCCGCCCCCTTATCCCCCTGTCGTGCACGGTGGTGTAGATGCATCTTATCTGAGTTGACCAAGGCGATCTCAGAACCGGAGAAAAACCCCTTGAGCAAGAGGAAGAACAGCAACAACAGTATCATCTCCAAAAGGCTCACTCTATTGACTCCTGTTGTTCCTTCTCTATTTCAGCGATCTCTGACTCACTGACATCAATTGAGGCATGAAGAGAGACATGGACCCGAACAATGCGGTGCGCCTCCATCTCCAACACCCGAATCACCACCCCTTCCGCACAGGTGGCCTGATCCCCAACCTGAGGCAGACGATCCAAGTAACGGAACAGTACCCCACCAATGGTGGTCATTCGAGGATCATCAATACCGAAGTTGGTCAGATTATTAAAATCAATCAACTTCATATCACCCGGCACCTCATACTCATTCTCATCATTACGACGATACAGATCATCGCCCTTGATCTGTCCGGTGATCTGCCCGAAGATGAAGGTCAGCACATCCTTCATGGTGATAATCCCATCCACCCCGCCAAACTCATTCAGCACAATGGCTGCACGGGCATTATTGGCCTGAAAAAAATCAAACATCTCATCCACCTTTTTGGTCGGAGGGACCACCACCGGGGGACGAATAATCTCCTCTAACAGTACTGTAGAGAGGTCTCGCCCCTCCGCCACCAGACGCAACAGATCTTCCGCATGGAGAAACCCCATCAGACTATCTCGGTGACCGGAGAAGACCGGAACCCGTGGATGTTGCAGGGTACGAAAACACTCCACCACCTCAGTGACCGGCAGTTCTGCATCGATAAAGTCGATACGAATGCGAGGGGTCATCGCCTCGACAATCTCGGTGTCTCCGGCCTCCAGCAGATTGTAGATCAAGGCCCGTTCGGTGGCGTCCAGCTCCCCCTCTCGAGCGACCGCCTCTACCAGACTGCGAAACTCATCCACCTGAAGGATATTCTCTGCCGCCTTCTCCTCCCCCACCAACCAGGTCGTGACACGGTCGGCTACCCCACGTACCATCCAGCGCAGTGGAGAGACTAAATTGACCCAGACCGACATTGGATGAGCCACAAAACGGCTACTGATGGTGACCGGATTAGAGACTGCAATGGTCTTCGGAGTCACCTCACCCAGCAGTAACAGTAGTGGGACCATGATGAAAATATTGATCCAACCAGCATACTCTACCCCATAGAGGGTCACCAGAATGCCCGCCATATTGGCGGCTGCCGCAATATTGACCAGCTCATTACCCAGTAGTATCGAAATAATCAGGCGGCGAGGCTGATCCAGCAGTGCATGTAGTGTCTCTACAGTACCGCTCTTCTCTTTGCGCAGGCGGTGCAGATCGAGCCTCGAGAGTGAGAATAGTGCGGTCTCCGAACCAGAGAAGAAGGCTGAACCAAACAGCAGCAGAAACTGCAGCGCAATCCGAAGCACCATATCAGGCTCTGAGAGACGCGCAAAATCGATGGCCAAAAAGGTGGCCACCAACTCCCACTGTTGCTGAAACTCAAGCCAAAGTGTGGTCACACGCTAAACATCCCCTTCAGTGTAAAGAAGAACAGGGCCGCCATAATCCCTGCAACCGGCAGGGTAATCACCCATGAAACCACAATGTTACCCACCATACGCAGGTCAATGGCACCAATCCCTCGGGCAAACCCTACACCGATCACCGCACCCACCGCAATATGGGTGGTGGAGACAGGTAATCCCGTTCTGGAGGCCAGCACCACAGTAATTGCAGCCGCCAGCGTGGCTGCATAGGCACGCGTTGGGGTCAGTTCGGTAATATCGTTACCGATAGTACGCATCACCTTATAGCCCATGGTTGCCAGCCCCACCACAATTCCGACACCACCGAGCAGTAGAATCCATACTGGAAGCCCCGCCTTCTGCATCACCTCACCACCCGAGTTAACGATACTCACCACCGCAGCCAGTGGACCGATACCATTGGCGACATCATTGGAGCCATGGGCAAAGGCCATGGCACAAGCAGCGAAGATCATCATCGGGGTAAACACCTTCTCCACACTGGCAAAGTGAAATGCTTTATCCGCCTCGACATCAACCTCAATACGTTGAATCAACATCCAACCTACTGCCGCTATCGCTCCACCAATCAGCATGGCGAGCAGCACACTCTCCATCGTGCTCAGCTCTAGATTGAGGTGTTTCAGCCCTTTGAATAGGGTCACCAAAGAGACGATAAACCCTAACAAGAAGACATAGTAGGGGCCGTAACGTTTTGCATTCTCAAAGGGGGTCTCGGTATTGAGTATGCGATTACGAATACTGATCATCAACATATAGGCGATGATGCCACCCAGCGCAGGGGAGACCACCCAGCTGGCTGCAATCTGACCAATCTTGCCCCAGTTGACGGCATCCACGCCAATCCCTGCAACGGCAAACCCAACCAGCGCACCCACAATGGAGTGAGTGGTAGAGACCGGCCACCCCTTAAAGGAGGCGACCATCAACCAAATCGCCGCCGCCAACAGCGCAGCCAGCATCCCAAACACCAGAATTTCGGGGGTATCTACAATACTGGCGGGGTCAATAATCCCCTTACGAATGGTCTTGGTAACGTTACCACCCGCAATAATGGCTCCGGCAAACTCAAAAATTGCGGCGATGATAATCGCCTGCCTAACACTGATCGCGCCAGAGCCCACCGATGTCCCCATCGCATTGGCGACATCATTGGCGCCAATACCCCAAGTCATATAGAGACCAAAAACAACTGCAATCCCCAAGAACCAAGGGCCATAGAGTGCAATACTTTCCATAATGTAATCCTCTCTGCTTAATCAGTTTTAACGGGCGATCAACAGACGCAGCCTGTCACCGGATTTCTCAGCGTTATCAGCAATATCACCGATCCACTCAATGACCTGCCTCCATAGCATCACCGATACCGGATTAATGTCATCCTCATTTCGATGCAGAATCTGAGTCAGTTCGATACCCATATCGTCAGTCTCATCCTCTATGCGATTAAGCTCAGCGAGCATCTGCTCAACCTGGTCGGCCTCACGTCCACGAAACCCCATCTCGACCAGCTCATCCAACTCATTGATCACTTTACCGTAGTGTTCACACACATCTACACAACGCTGGGTGAGTGTGCGCAGTAGTGGCTGCATCGGTTCTGGCACCCCCATCGGGCGCTCAATAAACAGTCCTGCAACATCTTGGGCCACATCAGCAATAGAGTCTTGGGTCGTCAAAACCGCTAGCAGATCACGACGATCCACCGGCATAAACAGGCTTTTGGGGAGATGCCCACGCAGGCCATTTTTCACTTCATCGGCATCATTCTCAGACTTGAAAACCCGCACCTTGATCTCATTGACCTGCTCTTGATCTTCTGCAATCACTGCATCAATAAGCGATGGCATCTCTCGCACACAGCTGAGCACACACTCCATATGTTTCTGCAACGCAGTAAACGGGGAGGCTCCACCGAAAAGCCCAGTAATCGTATTCATTGCCATATCCAGCAAACTCCTCTTTTGTAATATCGTCTATTAATTTTCCTGCAGTATAGAGGGCAATTGTGACAGCTTGATGAACAACCCATCAATAACTCATTTGCTACCAAGGTGCTCTCAAAGTGCTCTACGGTAAACCGTGTCAGCCTCTGCTGAGCAGTAGATTGGCAGGGAATTGTGCATAGAAGCAGCTTCCACTGCCCTTGCCACTCTCTATCTCCAATAGGGTCCCATGAGCCTGTAGTACACCTTGTACGATAGAGAGCCCCAATCCAGTCCCCCCCATCTCCCGAGAGCGTCCTTTATCTACACGATAGAAGCGCTCCGTGAGCCGTTTTTGAGCAGCCTTAGGAATGCCCGGCCCATTATCTTGTACACTCAGCTGTGCCACAGCTCCATCCTGCTCCCAACGCACGGTAATTGCCCCCCCTTTCTGGGTATATTTGACCGCGTTGATAATCAGGTTGGAGAATGCGCTTCTCAGCATCTGTGTACTCCCCCTTAACAACAGCTGTCTATCCAGTTTCAAGGTGAGCTTTTGATCTCTCTTTTTTGCCAGAATGGCATGGGTTTGCAGACACTCATCCAACAACTCCGGCACATCTACAGTCTCTTGGCGCACACGCTCGCCCGCCTGCTCCAACCCGGATAGTTGCAGCATATCATCAATAATTTGCTGCATGCGCTCCTTCTGCAGCGTCATCACCTCCAGTGGGCGACTCCATACTGTAGCGTGATCATCTACTGAAATCTGCTCCAGATACCCGCCCAGTATCGCCAAGGGTGTACGTAGTTCATGAGAGGCATTGGCAACAAATTCACGCTGTTGAGTCTCTGGTTTGAGCTGCTGACCCGGCTCACTCAAGCGCACTATTTTCTGCTTATTTCGATAGGATATCAGCTCTACATGGAAGCAACGTATTGCACCGGACCTCATATGCAGACAGATCGGAGCATTCCCATCTCTCCCTAAGGGAAGGTCGACCTCTGAAAACGGGTAAAGTTGATCCAGCGGCTTACCCAACGTCTTTTTGCGTTTCCAACCGAATGAGTGGCGCATTAAACGATCAAACCACGTTACCCGAAATTGATCATCCAACAGTAGGATCATCTCTGGCAGGGCGTTGAATAGATCCAGCACCGATTGACTCGAAAGGCTTTGCCCTTTCCCCGCTCTATTTCTACTCATCTACAGTAAACTGGTAACCAAAACCTCGCACAGTGGCAATCACCTTGTGATTTCCCCCATGTTTTTTCAGCACTTTACGCAGGCGGCGAATATGTTGGTCCACTGTACGCTCCTCAACCACCACCATCTCTCCCCAAACATGGTTCAACAGACGGTTACGGCTGTACACTTTATTGGGATGGGACATCAAAAAATGGAGCAGGCGAAACTCTGTTGGGCTGAGGTGTGCACGTTTTCCATTCACAAATACCTTATGCCGATCGACATCTATCTTAATCTGTTGAGTGGAAGAGGCCTCTGCATCTTCACCACTCAGTGGCTTTAGCCTGCGCAGTACTGCACGAATCCGGGCATCCAACTCCCCCAGAGAAAATGGCTTCATCACATAATCATCGGCTCCGGCATCGAGCCCATCGATCCGGCTCTGCTCATCGGCACGTGCCGTCAACATAATCACCGGCACTCTCCTCAAGCGTTTTTTGGCTCTGATTTTTTTTAATAACTGAATCCCATCCATCTCTGGAAGCATCCAGTCCAACAACACAATATCAGGACGATCTGCAATCAGTTGGCTCCATGCATCCTCCGCATCAGCTGCTTCCACTAGTGTATGACTCAATTTCTGAAAGTAGTGACTCATCATCTCTCTAAATTCAGTCTCATCATCAATCAGCAGTATTTTGATACCCGACTTGGTCATACAACCTATCCTCTTTCCTTGTATTAAGCGTTGCATAAATTCATGCATTCTACCTCCACCCCTGCCCTCCCCCTGCAAGGTGGAGGGTGTCAAAACATGAATGTTGTTATGAAATCACTGATAATTTTACGCGGAGAGAAGATACTCTTTTAATGCCTTCTGGTCTATAAAGTAGTGACAGATTTCAGAGGACTCCCCCAACAGAACGGGTACTTTTGTGCCATACAACGCTTCCAGATCCGCTCGATTATTGATGACCACCCGCTCCAGCTCAAACTGGCTACCTAACGGGTGGTGTTCCAACAGATCCTCAAATTCATCACAGAGATGGCACCCCTCCCGTACCATCAACTGTAATGCTTTCATTATGGCAGGCGCAGTGCGAGGAAGATTGGCCCTTTATCACGCACGATGTAGACAGGTACCCCTCTCCCTTCAGGCAAAGTGTCGAGCAGCTCCAGCAGGTGATCAACCCCTTCAACCACGACATAGTTGACGCGGCTAATCACATCCCCCTTTTGCAGACCAAACTGCTCAGCAACACTACCCTTATCGACAGCATCAATATAGACCCCACCAGCAGAGATAGAACGCGCTTTACGCACCTGTTTAGGGAGTGGTTTCAGGGTCATTCCTAAACGCTTGGTGACGGCCTTCTCCACTTTTTTACCCTGCATTGGGGATTGTGGTCGGGCATCGGCCAGCTCCTCTTCTGCAGGCAGCTCTCCAATCTTGATCTTGAGAATACGCTCACGCCCCTCTCGCATCACCTTGACAGGTACAGGGTGCCCCACAGGAGTGCGCCCTACGATGGGAGGTAGATGGGTGTTGCTCTCTACAAAGCGACCATTGAACTCCAGAATCACATCACCAACCTGTAGATCAGAGTTGGAGGCTGGACCATCATCCAGAATCTGCGCCACCAGTGCGCCAACGGGGCGATCCATACCGAAGGATTCAGCTAGGTCACGGGTAACAGGCTGTATCATCACCCCCAACCAACCACGGCTGACATGCCCACCATTCTTCACCTGCTTGACCACGTCCATCGCCATCTCAATGGGTATCGCAAAGGAGAGCCCCATATAGCCACCGGATTTACTGAAGATGATGGAGTTGACCCCGACCACTTCACCATTTAGGTTAAATAGTGGACCTCCTGAGTTACCGGGATTAATCGCCACATCCGTCTGGATAAAGGGGACATAGTTAAACTGGTTACTCCCCTCGGAGATGTTACGCGCCTTAGCACTAACGATTCCAGCGGTAGCCGACATCTCAAACCCAAACGGTGAGCCAATCGCCAGCACCCACTCACCGATCTCCAGCTCCGTACTGGTTCCGGTTTTGATCGTGGGTAGCTGGTCCGCATCAATCTTAATTACCGCAACATCAGAACGAGCATCGGAACCAATCACCGTCGCCTTGAATTCACGGTGATCATAGAGCCGCACCACAATCTCATCCGCATCTTCAATGACATGATGATTGGTGAGAATGTAGCCATCTTCACTCAAAATACTACCAGACCCCTGCGCCTGAGACTCAAACTCGCGTGGCTTATTGCCATGAGGGCTTGGTCCCATCCCCATGCCTCGGTCCTCAAAAAAACGGCGAAAGAACTCAGGGAGTTCATCATAAGGGAGATCATTCGGTCCCCCCTGAGAGAATGGATTCATCCCCATCCCCCCCATCGTCCGCTTTTGGGTCACACGGATACTGACCACCGCTGGCATCTGCTGCTTTACCAGTTCGGTAAAGTTCGGTAGTCCAGAGACATTTGCGGCCATCACACTCCAAGAGGAGAAGAGTAGCAACAGTGCGGCCCCCAGAGAGAGTTTTGTATTGATTCCGGCAATCTTCCGATTCATGCTTATTTTTCCTTATTGTTATGATGCTTCAGGAACCTCTGAACAGCTCTGGGGCTCCTATAGTATATTTGTAGTATATTTATTTTTTGATGGTTGTTCTGCTGATGTATTGCTGATGTACTGCTGTAATCTCTGGGATCAGGTTCTCCACCTCGAACCACCCCCGTACCCGCATCCACTCTACTCCAGTTGCAGTCAACAATAGCGATAAAAGGATGATCTGCCACTCCGGCTGCTGGGGCAGCAGCCACTGAATAACAACGAGCACAGCAAACAGTAACAACAGAGGCAGTAGATAGAGCCTCGCAGCACCGCCCATCAACCCTTGCTCTGAAACCGCGATGGTCACCTCAGCCCCCACCGTTGCATGCAGTCTGTTCTTCACCTCAACCCGAAAGGGACGGTTACCAAACAGCTTCGAGAGTGTCGATGTACCGCAACTAGACTGCGAACCACAGCCACCACAAGAGGCTTGCCGCACCGTCTCCACCCAGGCTTGCTCACCCTCTACCGCAACAACCGTGGCATGTTCTTTAACCATGACAGCTACCCACTCTGCGCTTCAACAGAGCGCGCGACCTTGCGCACCACATCCATGGGTACCTCACCTAAAACAGTGATGCGATGCCCTAACTGGGAGTGGCTGTAGAGATTAACTGGGCGCTCTTGCTCTTTCATCTGCCGCTCACTCTCCCCCTCGCTTGCAGATTTCTCAATAAAGACAGAGAAGACCGCCTCCCCATTACTCAACACCAAGTGAGTCACTGCCCCACCAAAGCTGGGAATTTGATGCTGCAAGGTATCCACCTCTTGGAACCCTTCGGGTAACCACCCTACCTTCCACCCCACGATACGCTTGGCAACCCCACGCTGCTGGGCGACCACCCCACTGGGGGCCATCGAGACCAGAGAGGCACGCTCCTGTGCACTGCTGCGGTTCTCGTCATGACGCACCAGATATGAGCGCACTCTTGCATTGCTCTCTCTTGTACTGTTCTCCATAGGGTTGACCCAGCGCTCAATCCACGCCCCATCAACCTCAACCCACTCGGTCTCGACACTGCTCTTTGCCAGCTGTTGGGTACTGTTCTGGATCTGTGGCTGCATCACCCAAAAGGTGACCGTTGCCAGTGAGGCTGCCAACGCTAAGGGCACCCAAGCCGGTATCTTTGGCCTAGCGACTTGTACCTTAGGTTGGGCCGTAGCAGGTGCCAATACCACGGGTTCCGATTCAATCGCAGCGGCTACACGATCTGCAATTGAGGAGTGAACCACAGAGCAGTTGCGCTTCTCAAACAGGGTGTGACGCACCGCATGGTGATCGGACCACTGCTGGCGCAACTGCGGTCGCTGCTCCACACGCTTCAACAGTTGCTGTAGCGCCTCTGCAGACAGCTCTCCATCCATCAGCGCAGAGAGCTGTTCACTGTATTGTTGATCGTATTGGTCGTTGCTCTGTTTTGTCATGATTACGCCTGAATTTATGCGGCTGCCACCAGCTGCTTTGCAATCGCCTCACGGGCCCGAAAGATTCTGGAACGCACTGTCCCGATGGGGGTGTCCATCACCTCGGCAATCTCTTCATAACTCATCCCCTCTAACTCACGCAGGGTGATTGCCATTCTCAAATCATCAGAAAGCGCTGCCAGTGCCGCCTGCAACGTCTGCTGCACCTCATCTCGTACCAGCTCACTCTCGGGTGTTGCCTGTTCTGTCAGACCCTGCTCTTGAAAGAAAAGTTCCGCCTCTTCCGCATCGATATCAGCGGTTGGTGGACGTCTTCCCCGTGAGACCAGATAGTTTTTCGCGGTATTGACCGCAATACGATAAAGCCAAGTATAGAAGGCACTATCACCACGAAAATTTGCCAGCGCACGGTAGGCACGAATAAAAGCATCCTGTGCAACATCCTCTGCCTCAGAGCGATCTTTGACAAAACGGTTCACCAGCGCCACCACTTTATGCTGATATTTCAGCACCAACAGATCAAAGGCGCGCTTGTCCCCTCGCTGGACCTGCTCCACCAAAACCTGATCTGTCTCCTGCTGCTTCAAAAGCTCTTTTCCCGATATAAGTTATGTTATGGCTAAGATGGACAGACGCATTGTAGAATAGTTCCCCTATGACACTCCAGAAACATGTGACCTTCTTTCCATACGATGTATTGGTGATCGGTAGCGGCGCAGCGGGATTGACCACCGCGCTACAGCTCGATCCTGCGTTACGTGTTGCACTGCTCTCCAAGTCTACACTAGATGAGGGCTCTACTCTCTATGCGCAGGGTGGGATCGCTGCCGTACTGGATGAGGCGGACTCCATTGACTCCCATGTTAATGACACACTAAATGCTGGGGATGGGCTCTGTGACGAATCGGTAGTCCGTTTTGCAGTGGAACGAGCTCGTGGGGCGATTGAACAGTTGGTTGAGGCGGGTGTCCCCTTCTCCCGTACTGACAGCAGTAATCCTGAGGCCCCCTTTCACCTAACCCGCGAAGGTGGACACAGTAATCGCCGGGTGATTCACTCGGCCGATGCCACTGGAAAGGCGGTAGAGAGCACACTGACGGAGCAGGTGCGTCAGCGGGAAAATATCGATATCTTTGAGCACCACATCGCCATTGATCTAATCACCCAACCCAAGCAGCATGACCACGGTGAACCCCACCGAGTGGTCGGGGCGTACGTACTTAATCGCCCTCAACAGCAGGTTCGGGTTTTTCAGGCCTCCCGCGTGGTGTTGGCGACAGGCGGAGCCAGTAAGGTCTATCTCTACACCAGCAACCCAGACATCTCTACCGGTGATGGTATTGCGATGGCTTGGCGTGCAGGGTGTCGTGTCGCCAACATGGAGTTCAACCAATTCCACCCCACCTGCCTCTACCACCCCAAAGCAAAATCTTTTCTGGTCACCGAGGCGGTACGTGGTGAGGGGGGTAAACTGCTACTCCCTAACCTTACCCACTTTATGGAGCGCTTCGACGATCGGAAAGAGTTGGCACCACGCGACATTGTGGCCCGCGCCATCGACCATGAGATGAAACGTATCGGTGCTGACCACCTCTTCCTCGACATCAGCTTTAAAGACCCCGCCTTTATCCGCGAACATTTCCCAATGGTCTATAACCGACTACAGCAGTTTGGGATTGATATGACCAGCGATCCCATTCCAGTGGTACCTGCAGCCCACTACACCTGTGGTGGCATTATCACAGACCTAGAGGGAAAAACGGACCTAGAGGGGCTCTATGCGGTGGGTGAGGTGGCCCATACGGGCCTGCATGGGGCCAACCGTATGGCGAGTAATTCACTGCTGGAGTGCCTGGTATTTGCTGCGGCCTCTGCCAACGCCATCAACCAGAACAACCCACCCTCAGTACCAACAGACCCCATTCCCGCATGGGATGAGAGCCGAGTTACCGACTCCGACGAAGAGGTGGTGGTCTCCCATAACTGGGATGAGTTACGCCGTTTTATGTGGGATTACGTCGGCATTGTGCGCACCACCAAGCGGTTAGAGCGGGCGCAACACCGTATTGAGCTACTACAGCAAGAGATTGCCGAGTACTACAGCCACTTCCGCATCTCTAATAACCTGCTAGAACTGCGTAATCTGGCACAGGTCGCAGAGTTGATTATTCAATCGGCACTACAGCGCAAAGAGAGTCGTGGTTTACACTATACTTTAGACTATCCAAACAAACAGCAGCAGGCAGAGAACACCATTCTCACCCCAAACACTTAGGAGTCAACCGATATGAACAGTGACTGGAAGAGTTACCTTACCAATAACGGCGCAGAACTGGTTCAAGATATAGTGGTCAGTTTTGGCAATATCGAGCAGGAGCGTCACATTGTAGGGAGTGGAGATGTGATGTGTGACCTCTCTCATCTTGCGATTCTTGAGGTCTGTGGCGAAGACAGCATTGAGTTTCTGCAAAACCAGTTCACCAATGATGTCGCTACATTGGCGGTTGGCAAGAGTCAGTTTGATGGTTGGTGTACCCCAAAAGGACGTCTGCTTGCCCTGTTCCGGGTGACCCGCGTGGCTGAAGATCGTTTCCTGCTGATTCTCCCCAGAGATTTGGTAGAGGGTGTTGAGAAGAAACTACAGATGTTTATCTTCCGCTCTAAGGTAACCATCAACAATCTCAGTGAGGATGCCGTGCGCATCGGCCTCTCTGGTCCCAAAGCAGAGGCACAACTCTCTGCTGTTGCTGAGGCCTCACCACTCCCCTCTGAGGTAGACAGTGCCGTCATTACCGACAAATGCACCATCGTGCGCCTTCGCCCCGGTCCTCACCCCCGCTTTTTGGTCGTCACCGAGGCCGAACCTGCACAGAAAATTTGGTCACACTTTGATGTGCAGTCTGCCCCTATAGGTCGTGGAGCCTGGGAGCTACTGAAGATTAGAGCAGGCGTCCCCTCGGTCTTTCTGCAGACTCAAGAATCCTTTGTACCGCAGATGCTCAACCTGCAAGCGATCAATGGCCTCAGTTTTCAGAAAGGGTGCTACCCCGGTCAAGAGGTGGTGGCACGCATGGAGTACTTGGGTAAGCTCAAGCGTAAGATGTTCTCCATCTTTATCCATGAGGAGAGCGCCCCTACAATAGGCTCCAAACTCTACTCCGCCTCCTCAACATCGGCTCAGGGAGCCGGTGAAGTGATCGCTATTGAGAAGGATGGCGATGGGGCATGGGAAGGACTGGCTGTGATTGAGGTCTCTGCTGCTGAGGCAGACGATGTCACACTGAGTGAAGATGGGGCTATTCCAGTCATCATCATTCAGTAGAGTCCTACACCCAACCCAGTAACTGCCACCATAGGTAGTTGAGCGGAATAAAAAACAGGTAAGAGGCCAACGCCAGGATTAAAATCAGCCTGAATACCGCTCGTATTTTTACCCCAGCGAGTTGCAGCGCTACGATCAGTGGCGGTGCCTGATAGGGAAAGAGAATGGAGGAGATCCCCACCATCTGCATCATCAACACGGCAGATGGTGAGAAACCGGTGATCTGGGCAATATCTCCCGTCAACGGAGTGATAACCGCTGGAATACCGGGTAGCGTGGTCACCAACCCGGTAGAGGTCGCAATCAGTGCAACCGAGAGGTAGTTGATAAAGGGGGTAGCGGGATCAAGTGGCAGGTTGGCGATTAAGTGGGTGCCGATCACACTCCCCAATCCAGCATAGTGGATCACCCCACCCAGACCGATCACCCCTGCCACTACAAACAGCGGTGCATAGTTGATCTCACGATTAAACTGCTCGCCATTGACCACCCCCACTTTGGGCAAGAGTAGGTAGACGGCCCCCGCCAGACCAATCCATGCAGGAGAGATATGGTGGATAAAATCAGTGGCCCACAGCAGTAGTAATAGCATCAATACTGCTGCCAAGGTACGCGCCTCTTTGGATAGCCGTTCTCGCTGGTGTACCTCGCTCTCCGCCACCACCTTGGGTTCATCGGGGTAGAACCAGAGCACCAGAGCAATAATCAGCCCCGCCTTCATCAACCCCAATACAGGAAAGAGCAGCAGTAGATACTCCCCAAACAGCGGAGAGAAGTTGTACTGACTCTCGGCCATCCCCACCAGAATCATATTCACCACATTGGCGGGGAGGATGGTGAAGGCGGGAATAAAGGTACCCAGTGTTGCGGCCACCACCAGTCCGGTACGTCCGTTGGAGCCCTCTTCAAAACCAAAGTGAGCTGCCAGTGCCAAGGTAACGGGGATCAACAACACAATTCGCCCCATGGCTGAGGGCATCACGAAGGCCAGCGCTAACCCCACCAGCACCATACCACTGATCAGACGAAAGTAACTCCCCTCTAGGTGGCTTGCCAGCTGGCTGGCAATGCGTTTGCCTAATCCGGTGATATTCATCGCAATACCGATCACCAGTCCACCGAAGACCAACCACAAGGCGGTGGACTGGAAACCGGAGAAGACCACCTCTGCCGGGGCCACTTGGAACAGCATCGCCAGCGAGAAGAAGAGTAACGCGGTGAGGTACTCTGGAATGCGTCCTGTAGCAAACAGCCCGATGGTAATCAGTGCCAGACCCGCCCCTTTACCAAGCGCTGAATCTGGCATTAAATCAGACGCTGTATCAAACATGATATCGGGAAATAGTAGCAGCGTCCCGCCAGCTAATAGCAACAGCAGTAGAGGGGGATCAAATTTCACTAGCAACTCTCATTACGGGACTGCTGTTAACTCCTTCCCCATTAAGGGGGAAGGTTAGGATGGGGGTGGGATACATAATCAGGCACTTAACCCCCACCCTAGCCCTCCCCCTGACAGGAGGAGGGGACTTAAAAGCCATAATGAAAGTTGCTGAAGTTTCACAACAGCTGTAGTCAGGCGCGTTCCTGACGCTGCATCCACACCTCTAGCCCTTGGGCACAGAGTTCATTATCGGAGCCAATCAAACGATCCAGCTCTTCATTAGAGAGCTCACAACCGTGAGCCTTTACCTGTTGTTGGTGATACTCATTGATCTGTGCAAACAGCTTCTCATAACGACCCTCAGGAGGTAATGCCGTTGCCATCTCCAGATAGGCATCCAGATCTTTGTGCAGTTGCTCTGCACGGGCCGCTGGCTGCTCCAAGATGCCGTAGTGGGTGAGAAAGAGCCGCTCTGGATTCATCGCCAGTATCTTATCGATACTCGCATGCCATGCGGGTGGGTCCAGCTGTACGGGGCTGGTGACGGGCGTTAGGTAACGCCCCTTCACCGTGGTCAGTTCAGGATAACTATTGCCATAGACATCCCCAGTAAATAGCCCTTTCGACTGCTCATCCCAGACGCAGAGATGATGTTTGGCATGTCCCGGAGTGTCTACCATGCGTAGGGGGCGGCCATTGAGATCCAGCTCCATCCCCTCCTCCATTTCAGTCACCCGCTCAACGGGGATTGGCAATAGCTGGTCAAAGGCCTTTTTGAATTTCTCCTTGCCGTAAACAGCAGTGGCACCTGCTTGCAGTTTGCTTGGGTCAACCATGTGGCGAGTGCCATACGGGTGAATAATCAGTTGAGCCTCGGGCAGTGCCTGCATCAGCTGCCCAGCCCCTCCGGCATGGTCCAGATGAACATGGGTTGGAATGATATATTTCACCTGTTCACGGGCAATCCCCCGCTGCTCTAGCAGCTCAAGAATATGCAGAGAGACACGTGCAGTACCGGTATCTACCAGTGCTACCGCACCATTCGATTCGATCAGATAGCTACAGGCCATTCCTTCTCGTTCATACCACCCCTCAATCAGGGTGATACCAAAACCGACCTCTTGGAACTTCAATTCACTCATACAAACAAAACCTCTTGATGTTCTACCCCCACCCTAGCCCTGCAAGGCGGAGGGAACAGGGCGCAAGTTACATCTTTTCGATCATCTTATCTGCAAACTCGGAGCACTTAACCAAGGTTGCATCGTCCATCAGACGCTCAAAGTCATAGGTGACGGTCTTCTGCTCAATCGCCTCACCCAGTGACTGGTAAATCAGCGCAGTCACTTCCGTCCAGCCCAAGTGCTCAAACATCAGCGCTCCAGAGAGAATCACTGACCCGGGATTGACCTTATCCTGTCCCGCATACTTCGGTGCAGTACCGTGAGTCGCCTCGAAGATTGCATGTCCAGATTCATAATTGATGTTGGCCCCCGGAGCAATACCGATACCACCCACCGCTGCAGCCAGTGCATCGGAGACATAATCACCATTCAGGTTCAGCGTTGCAATGACCGAGTACTCTGCTGGACGCAGCAAAATCTGCTGCAAGAAGGCATCAGCAATCACATCTTTAACAATCAACTTACCGGCCGCCTCTGCATCAGCCTGCGCCTTATCCGCAGCCTCTTTGCTCTCTTCAGCCGCAATGCGATCATACTGTGCCCAGGTAAAGACCTGATCACCAAACTCACGCTCAGCCAGCTCATACCCCCAGTTCTTAAAGGCACCTTCGGTGAACTTCATGATATTACCCTTGTGAACCAGAGTCACAGAAGGGAGGTTGCGGGTCAGCGCATAGTGGATCGCCTGACGAATAATACGCTCCGACCCCTCTTGAGAGACCGGCTTGATACCGATAGATGAACTATTCGGGAAGCGAATCTTGCTCACCCCCATCTCTTCCATCAGAAATTTCTTCAGCTTCTCCACCTCATCGGTACCGTTCATGTACTCGATACCTGCGTAGATGTCCTCGGTGTTCTCACGGAAGATGGTCATATCGACCAGCTCTGGCTTCTTCACCGGGCTGGGGACACCACTGAAATGGCGCACCGGTCGCAGACAGGTGTAGAGATCCAGCTCCTGACGTAGGGTCACGTTCAATGAACGCATCCCACCCCCCACCGGAGTGGTTAGAGGGCCTTTGATCCCCACCAGATAGTCACGAAAGGTCTGCATGGTCTCTTCGGGTAGCCATTCTCCGGTCTGATCAAAGGCCTTCTGCCCTGCCAGCACCTCTTTCCAGAGCACCTTGCGCTTGCCATCGTAGGCCTTCTCCACGGCTGCATCAAACACCCGTACCGCTGCACTCCAAATATCAGGACCAATGCCATCCCCTTCGATAAAGGGGATCTCGACCTGATCCGGTACATTCAACTTGCCATCTACTAATTCTATTTTTGCCATACGTAAATACCTTTTTAACAGCGTCTCACGCAAAGGCGCAAAGACGCAAAGGAAAAAGCTGGACCGAAAAACCATTTATCGCCTGTTATAAACGGTGAACCCAGCACACTTTTCACATCATAAAGAGAAAAACGCCCTATCACGCTTTTCTTTGCGGTTTTGCGCCTCAAGGTGAATTGCCACGTAGTGGCAAGAGAGGGTGCCCTGGGGTATTGCGCGAGACCGCTTTTGCTCTAAATTACCAACAGATCCATAAACTCATTCACCGGCATCGCATTCAACTTCTCTGCATCAAGACAGAGGTCATAGACCTTGCGTGCCTGACGACGTGGGAAGTGGTTGTGCAGTGCATCGAGGAATTTCTTCTCCAATACGGGAATGCCTTCTGCACGGCGACGACGGTGACCAATCGGATACTCTACCTCTATTTTTTCACTGTTGCCGCCATCTTTATAGAAGATCTGGATGGCGTTGGCGATGGAACGCTTATCAGGGTCGTGATACTCCTCGGAGTAACGCTTATCCTCCTGCACCACCATCAGTTCGCGGATTGCATCGATCTCAGGGTTGGTTGCCACCTCATCCTCATAATGGCTGGCCGTCAGCTCTCCATAGAGCAGACCAATCGCCACCATATACTGTAAACAGTGGTCACGATCTGCTGGATTATGCAGCGGCCCCTGCTTGGAGATGATGCGGATTGCGGAGTCTTGTGTGCTGAGTTCGATACGCTCGATCTCATCCACACGCCCCTTCACCTCATCATGCAGTGCCAGTGCACACTCAACCGCCGTCTGTGCATGAAACTCTGCTGGATAGGAGATTTTGAACAGTACCTGCTCCATCACGTAGCTGCCGTAGTCACGTTGGAACTTGAACTTATTGCCCTTGAAGAGGACATCGTAGAAACCCCAGGTGGGCGCAGAGAGTGGACTGGGCATCCCCATCTCTCCCTTCGCCACCATCATCGCCAGACGTACTGCACGGCTGGAGGCATCACCCGCTGCCCACGATTTGCGTGATCCGGTATTGGGGGTGTGACGATAGGTACGCAGGGACTGTCCATCAACCCATGCGTGGGAGAGCACGTCCAGCACCTGATCCTTATCCAGATCCAGCATCACTGCTGCGGCCGCCGCTGAGGCCACCTTGACCAACAGCACATGGTCGAGACCGACTTGGTTGTAGCTGTTCTCCAGTGCCAATACGCCCTGAATCTCATGCGCCTTCACCATGGTGTGCAGTAACTGCTCCATGGTCAGTGGCTTCTTGCCCTCTGAAATGGCCTTACGGCTCAGATAATCACCCAACCCCAGTACTGCACCCCAGTTATCAGAGGGGTGGCCCCACTCTGCCGCCAGCCAGGTGTCATTGAAGTCGAGCCAGCGTACCAGTGCGCCGATATCCCATGCCGCCTTCACTGGATCGAGCTGAAATTGAGTACCCGGCACACGCGCACCATTGGGCACTACCGTACCGGGGACAATCGGCCCCAAGTGCTTGTTCGCCTCCGGGAATTTCATCGCCATCAACATACAGGCGAGGCTATCCATCAGGTTGTTACGGGCGGTATCCAGCGCCTCTTCGGAGGTGACCTTGTAGTCACACATGTAATCGGCCATGGCGACCAGCTCTGGATCGGTATCGGGGCGAATATTACTCTCTACTTGGTTTGTGCTCATGTTCTGTTCCATTTAAAAAATACTTACCACTGGGGAGGCATACTCTACCCCCACCTCAATCCTCCCCCTGCAAGGGGGAGGAGGTTAGAGTTTCTGTGGTTAAAGGCTGTTCAATTTTGTAAAAAAGACGCCCTGTAATCCAGGTGATCAGGGAGGGCGTTCAATAGGGGGAGGTAAATCATAAAAATAGATCGGTTAAGGGCGCTCCTCAATCGGAACCCAGCTCTGCTCTTCCGGCCCGGTGTACTCGGCACTGGGGCGAATGATCTTCTTGTCGATGCGTTGCTCGATCACATGCGCCACCCAACCCGTAGTACGTGACATGATAAAGATCGGGGTGAAGAAGGAGGTGGGGATACCGAGCATGTGGTACGACACCGCTGAGAACCAGTCGAGATTGGGGAACATCTTCTTCAGATCCCACATCACCGTCTCCAGGCGGTCTGCCACCTCAAACATGGTCATCTCACCCGCCTCTTCCGACAGCGACCTGGCAACTCCCTTGATCATCTCGTTACGTGGATCGCCTGTAGTGTAGACCGGGTGGCCAAAGCCGATGATGATCTCCTTGTTGGCCACTCGCTGACGAATATCGGCCTCGGCCTCATCGGCACTGCTGTAACGCTTCTGGATCTCACACGCCGCCTCATTGGCACCCCCATGTTTCGGCCCACGCAGTGCACCAATCGCCCCGGTAATTGCTGAGTGCATATCGGATTCGGTTCCAGCCACCACACGGGCAGCAAAGGTGGAGGCGTTGAACTCATGCTCGGCATAGAGATTGAGTGAGGTGTGCATCGCACGTATCTGTGATTCGGTTGGTGCCTTACCATGTAGCAGATGCAAGAAATGCGCACCAATGGAGTCATCCTCGGTCTCCAGCTCAATGCGGGTGCCGCTCTGTGCGAAGTGCCACCAGTAGGCGAGAATCGAACCAAAGCAGGCGATCATACGATCACCGATGGTACGTGCGGCCTCAACATCGTGCCCCTCATCCTCGGTCTCCAACGTACCCAGCATGGAGCAACCGGTGCGCATCACATCCATTGGATGGGCATCTGCGGGAATCTGTTCCAATACGGTTTTCAGTGCATCCGGCAGGCCACGCAGGGTTCTCAGTTTCGCCTTATAGGCGTCGAGTTGAGCACGGTTGGGCCACTTCTCGTGGATCAACAGGTAGGCCACCTCTTCAAACTCCGCCTTATCGGCAAAGTGGAGGATGTCATAGCCACGGTAGTGCAGATCATTACCGGTACGCCCTACGGTACAGAGTGCGGTGGTCCCTGCCGCCACACCGGAGAGTGCGACTGACTTCTTCTTTTTTGGTGCAGCGCCTGTGGCTGCGGCTTCATTCAAACCCATGATGTATACCTCTACTTCTCTTTGCCTTCAGCGAATAGACTGTCTAATTTTTGCTCATAGCTGTGGTAGTCGAGGAACTCATACAGCTCTGCCCGGGTCTGCATGGTATCGAGTACCCCCTGCTGTGTTCCCTCGCCCAGAATCTCCTTGAATACGTTGAGTGCCGCTGCATTCATCGCACGGAAGCCGGAGAGTGGATAGAGCACCAGCTTGACCCCAACCCCGTCCAGCTCTTCGGTAGTAAAGAGCGGTGTCGCGCCAAACTCGGTGATGTTGGCCAGCACCGGCACATTGACTGCCTCGGTAAAGGTCTGGTACTGCTCCAGCGTATTCATCGCCTCGGGGAAGATCATATCGGCACCCGCCTCAACACAGGCCAGTGCACGCTCAATCGCAGAGTCCATCCCCTCCACCGCCAGCGCATCGGTACGCGCCATGATCACAAAACCATCGCTGCGTGCATCGGTTGCCGCCTTGATGCGATCCACCATCTCCTGCTGGGAGACGATCTCTTTATTGGGGCGGTGACCGCAGCGTTTTGCCATCACCTGATCCTCGATATGAACACCCGCTGCACCCGCTGCAACCATCTCTTTGATGGTGCGGGTGATATTGAAGGCACTACCCCAGCCGGTATCGGCATCCACCAACAGTGGTACTTCCGTCGCCGAGGTGATGCGGCGTACATCGGTCAGCACGTCGGTGAGTGAGGTCATCCCCAGATCCGGCAGCCCGTAGGAGGCGTTCGCCACACCGGCACCGGAGAGGTAGATCGCCTGTGCACCACTCTTGTCTGCCATCATTGCACTGTAGGCGTTGATGGTGCCCAGTACCTGTAGTGGACTGTTCTCTGCAACCGCCTGTCGCAGGCGCTGTCCGGGGGTCAAATCACTCATTATTTAGGCTCCGTCTGTTGTTGAGAACTGCCGCTATTCAGCACTGTTCTCGATCATCTGTTCAATATGTTGACGGGATTTACGAATATGTCGACGCATCAGCAGTTCAGCCATCTCCCCATCCCGATCCCGCAACGCATCCAGGATCAGCCCGTGCTCTTTCGAGGCGGTCGAGGCACGACCACTGTCACGCCCCAGCTGATAACGGTACATCCGCATCAGGTGGTAGAGGTCATCACACAGCAGGTGTGCGAGGCGCCGATTCTTTCCACCCTGCACAATGGCATAGTGGAAATCATGGTTGATGTCATTGGGGTCAAACTGCTGCTCATCTTCCAGCAGTGACTCCAACTCATCCAGCTCGTTCTCACTCATCTGCTCTGCAGCCAAACGGGCAGCCATCCCCTCCAACGCCTCACGCACCCGGTAGATCTCCAGCAACTCATCCAGCGAGAGTTCCACCACACGCGCCCCGACATTGGGACGGCGGCTGACCAGGTTGCAGGCCTCCAGTCTTCCGATCGCCTCACGTAGCGATGCACGACTGACATCAAACCGCTTCGCCAGCTCCGGCTCACTGATCTTGCTGCCCGCAGCAATCTCACCCTTCACAATGGCATCACAGAGCGAACCAAAAACCCGATCCGCTACGGTGACTGCTTCTGATGTTTCTGCTTTAATTGTCGACATATTTAATTCCCGTAGCGATAATAAACGCTATATTCGCCTATTGTCAATACAGATTGTCGACAATTTACTCTTTTGCATAGCCAATGGTCTGTAGAGAACCCTTGATCTCCTCCAGTATCGCCGGGTCATCAATGGTTGCCGGCACCTTGTACGCCTGACTGTCAGCAATCTTCTTCATGGTGCCTCGGAGGATCTTACCGGAGCGGGTCTTTGGCAGACGCGCCACCACCACCGCCTTCTTGAAGGCGGCAACCGGGCCGATCTTGCTGCGTACCAGTTGCACCACCTCGGCAACCACCTCATCATCGGGGCGATCGACTCCAGACTTAAGAACGATCTGCCCAACCGGCAACTCCCCCTTCAAGGCATCGGCAGCACCAATCACCGAACACTCGGCCACATCAGGGTGGGAGGCGATCACCTCCTCAATCCCGCCAGTCGAGAGACGGTGTCCCGCCACGTTGATAATGTCATCGATACGGCTCATCACCCAGAGGTAGCCATCTTCATCTTTATAGCCCGCATCACCCGTCAGGTAATAGCCCTCATGTGCACTGAGGTAGGACTCCACAAAACGTTCATCGTTATTCCACAGCGTAGGCAGACAACCGGGAGGCATCGGCAGCTTGATCATGATGCTGCCAATATCCCCATCCGCCACCTCTTCTCCATCATCATTCAACACCTGTACGTTATAGCCAGGAACAGAACAAGAGGGGGAGCCTGGTTTGACAGGAAGCTGCTCAATACCCAGACAGTTGGCGGCAATCCCCCACGCAGTTTCGGTCTGCCACCAGTGATCAATCACCGGCACCTGCAGCATATTCTCTGCCCACTCTAGGGTATCTGGGTCACAGCGCTCTCCGGCGAGGAACAGTGCACGGAAGTTGGGCATATCGTATCTCTTCAGGAACTCCCCATTGGGGTCCTCCTTTTTGATCGCACGGAAGGCGGTGGGTGCGGTGAACATCACCTTAACGTCATGCTCTGCAATCACCCGCCAGAAGGCACCGGGGTCTGGAGTACCCACTGGCTTGCCCTCGAACACCACCGTGGTATTTCCATTCAGCAATGGCGCATAGACAATATAAGAGTGGCCCACCACCCAGCCAACGTCGGATGCGGCCCAGAACACCTCACCCGGCTCCATCCCGTAGATATTCTGCATACTCCACTGCATCGCCACCGCATGACCGCCATTATCCCGCACCACCCCTTTGGGGACACCCGTAGTGCCGGAGGTGTAGAGGATATAGAGCGGATCGGTTGCTGCTACTGAGACACAGGCCGCTGGTGCAGCCGCTTCACAGGCGGCCACCCAATCGAGATCACGCCCCTCCACCATCGTCGCCTCTGCCTGTGGACGTGCAAAGATCAGGGTATGCTCAGGCTTATGCGTGGAGAGCTCAATCGCCTGATCCAATAATGGCTTGTATTCAATGACACGGCTCACCTCAATACCGCAGGAGGCGGAGAGCACCATCTTCGGTTTGGCATCGTCAATACGGGTTGCTAGCTCATTGGCGGCAAAGCCACCAAATACCACCGAATGGACGGCACCGATACGGGCACAGGCGAGCATCCCCATCACCGCCTGTGGAATCATCGGCATATAGACCAGCACCCGATCCCCCTTCTCCACCCCTTGCGCCTGTAGCGCACCGGCTAGACGAGAGACTTCATCTTTCATTTCACTGAAAGAGTAGGTATGTTGCGTGTCGGTAACCGGGCTATCATAGATCAGTGCAGCACGCCCCCCATTACCCGCCTCAACATGGCGATCAATCGCGTTATAGCAGGTGTTGAGCATGCCGCCGCTAAACCAACGGTAGAACGGCACATTGGAGTCATCCAGCACCTTATCAAAGGGTCTGTCCCAATCAATCAATTTGGCCGCTTCTCCCCAAAAACCATCAGGATCATCCATCGACTGCTGGTAGGTCTGTTGATAATTCATCACGCCATCTCCTTCTTATCTTACTTGTGTATGCAATACCCTGTTCGCCGAACCAATCCCGCCCATAAAAAAAACAAGATTGTCGACAATCTTGCTTTTACGGTATCTCCACTCGACGCCTGCGTCAAGTGCTTCAGTCGTTACTGATAGAAGGTTGCAATAGCGTCTACCTCCTCACGTGGTGTACGGTAGCTGTTGATCAGCGCAGCAGTATCCTCATACCCCATCGCCATTCCAGCAACCAACACCGTATCTTCGGCATAGCCCAACTGCTGTTTTACGATCTCCGGGTACTCAGCCAGCGCTGCCTGCGGACAGGTTGCCAGCCCCTGCTCTTGTGCCGCCAACATCACCGACTGCATAAACATGCCGTAATCGAGGAAAGAGCCGGCCTCCATCACCCCATCCATCAAAAAGAAGAGGATCACCGGCGCATCAAAACCCCGGTAGTTGGCGGCCCACTGGTCCATCTGCCGCTGCTTATCTTCTCGACCAATCTCTAGCGTCTGGTACATCTGTAGACCACACGCCTTGCGCCGTTCTTTATACTCGCCCTGCCACTCTAGCGGATAGTACTGATAGTCCATCTTCCCCTTCTGTCCAGCGCGGAATGTTGACTCCATCGCCTCGGTCACCTGCTTGAGCTTCTCCCCCGTTACTACAGCCACCTTCCACGGCTGAGTATTGACCCCAGAGGGGGCATGGCGCGCCGCATCCAGCACCGCATCCAGCTTCTCCTGCTCTACTGTACGCGCCTCAAAAGCGCGGGTTGATTTTCTCTCGGCCAATGCCTGTTTGACGTCCATAGCGGTCTCCTGTTAATTCATAATGTCGACAATCTTAGACCGTCATCATATCGAACACCTCACATCAAGACCAGTACTGATTACCGATGAACCACCTCCGTGACCGAATAAACACCGCCCTTCAGAAAGGCGTAATGATCATAGCCATATTTTTTCAGAGAGTACTCCAACCACTTTACCTGCTTGCCCGTAGCATCAAAGATCAGCAACTGCTTCCCTATATACTCCCTCCTCTCCAGCTTGCGCTTCAATAGATCCATGTAGAGCACAAGGCGCTGTGTGCGATCCAGACTCGGCATCCCCGGCAGGTCATTGCGGGTACCATCACTATTTCTGCGCTGTGCCGCATCACGCACATCGATCACAATGGCATCCGGCTCACTGGCACGCTTACGAAATGTCTCAAAATCGATGGTATGCGCTGCGAAGTGCTGCTCCGAGATCAACTGCTCCAGAACCATCGGTGACTTTCCAAGCAGTGTAGTGAACCGGGGGTTCGCTGTAGCCCAGGCAAAGATGCCCGCATCAAAGCTATAGGCATCGGTATATCCGGCACGGGTTGCCAGTGCCGCTGCCCGATAACTCTTGGAACAGGTAACCCCGTTGCAGTAGAAGACCACCTTACTGTCATAGTCTGGAACATAGCGTTCCAACAGCTTGAGGAAGCTCTTGCTCGACGCAGGAACACGTACCGCCTTGTTGATATGGATGGTTTCGTACTCGAAGCGGGTTCTTGAGTCGACAATCACCACATCTTCATACTGCTCCTGCAGCGCCTCAAGCGAGATCACCTTGACCTCTGGAAATTGGGTGCGTAGCGGGAATGGCTCCGCGCCCTCTTCTGCCTCAGCTGCTGCACAGAACAGCAGCAGTAGTGGCAATAAAATCCGGTATACCTTTTTCACAGCGCTCCTCCCGTTTCCAGTTTTCACTCAATAACTATGCACTAAGATTCCGCACCCCAGACTCAAGGGCACCTCTAAAAATGCACTTTTCTCACGATAGCGGCGTCAGACCCGTACTCAAACCCTCATGTACTCGCGTGTACACTGCGGTTTTCCGTGCGGGACTTTCTTGCGCCTCCACTATGTTCGCTTTATAGCGCTACACTACCATAATTAAGGGCGGCGCCATATTCGAGACATGAATTTTGGATTAATGTGCACTAATTGAAACAATTGGAAGGGCCGCAAGAGCCTAAGGTCTGAATAGTATACATGCTCATGAGTTTTCTTAAATTTAACATATAAAATATTGATTCGTTAATACATTACTGCTGCCCTATAATATGTCTTCAGTGGATTATAGGGCACCTCTAAGAAATGCACTTTTTCAGCGATTGCTGCGTCAGCTCCGTACTCGAATGCTCATGTACTCGCGTGTACACTGCGCTTCTCCGTGCGGTGCTTTCTTGCACTCACAGAAAAATTACTATTTTTAGAGATACCCTATAGTCTTTGCATCGTTGGGTCAATTTTCTGAGACCTCCTCAAAATACACGCAAGAAAAAGTATGCCATCCAGCCTCTCACAAAGAATAGAACAGAATTTGCCAAACAAACCGCAAACATTGGCTCGCACCCCCGCCACCACAAGGAGCCCCCTATGCAGATAAATATTGGCAAAAAGATCGGTGCCGGATACACCCTGGTTCTAATTCTGCTACTGCTCCTCAGCCTGTTTATGCTGAGAGGCACCAACACCCTGGTTGAGGAGTTCTCCAGCGTTATTGAGACCAATACCCCAGCCATCATCGACATCAACCGGCTACAAAAGCTGGTGGTGGATATGGAGACGGGAGAGCGCGGGTTTATTATTACCGGAGATGAGTCCTTTCTCACCCCCTACCATCAGGGTCAGCAGGCGTTCCGAACAACGCTGGAGCGGTCCCGACAAAAGCTCTCCACACACAACGCCTCTACAACACACGGTGATGACCATCAAGGTGGTGGCCACCAGGAGGAACATCGCGAGCATTTAAATCGGGTCGAGTGGCTGGTAGAGCGCTGGATCAAAGAGGCGGCAACCCCTGAAATCGCGATGCGCCGTGAACTACGTAAGGGAGATGCCAGCGCGGAACAGCTGCAGAAAATCCTCCGCGAGGGTGCCGGAAAGTCGATCCTCGACGCCTTGCGCAGCACTACCCGCCAGATGATCCAGGCCCTGCAATTGGATGGCAACCTTCGTGGGGAGCTGCTGATCAACACCATACTCAAGGCGATGGTTGACCGTGAGACCGGCCAACGGGGCTTTCTGGTAACCGGGGAGGAGTCTTTTCTGGAGCCGTACATTGCCGGAGAGAGGCTATTCGAACAGAGCTTTCAGCAATTTGAGACACTACTCGCCAACGCCCATAACCGTCAGGCAACCCGACAGGAGATTGAGCAGCTGAGCAGACTCAACCGGCGCTGGAGAGAGGAGATCGCACAACCCGCCATTGCAGGTATGGTCAACCGGCAACAAGCCCCAAACAACAGCGGTACGGTAGAAAATCAGGCATTTGATATTCAGGGAGAGAGCTTGGTTGATGACATGCAACTGATCCTCTCTACCCTTCAGCAACGGTTCGAGCGGGCAGAGAACGGACATGCTGCGGCATTGAGTGCAAAACTTCTCAACACCGTTGTAAATCAGGAGACGGGGCTACGCGGCTATCTATTAAGCGGGCAGGATGCATTACTTGAACCATACCGCAATGGAGGAGAGCAATTTCAGCAACAGCTCAACGCACTACAGAGACTCAATACCAATGCCTATGATCTGCCCACCATGCGCCAGCAACTGGAGCAACTGAAGCAGCTGGCAACACGCTGGGAGCAGGAGGCCGCAACCCCCGAGATTGCAATCCGCCGTGAGATGAACCGCAATCCGCTCTCCCTCAAGGCACTGGCAGAGGCGCTGCACAAGGGGCAAGGCAAGGCCATTCTGGACGAAATCCGTAGTGAACTTGATCAGCTTGTCTCTGGTGAACAGCAAGAGATTGACGAAAAATACAGCCACAGCCAACGGCTTGCCAGCAATCAGCAAAACCTCTTCATCACCCTGACTGCCCTCTTTCTGCTGCTGATCATCGCCCTCGCAACATGGATCATCCGCTCCATCACCCGACCCGTTCAGGTGCTACAGCAGGCAGCCGACGCCATTGGTCAGGGAGAGCTGGAGACCTCACTGAATATAGACACGGGTGATGAAATTGGCGAGCTTGCCAACAGCTTTCAACAGATGGCCACCAGCCTGCTACTGGCCAATGAGGAGCGCAATCAACGCAGCTGGATCGACAACGGCATTGCCGATCTCAACACCGTGCTACGCGGAGAGAAGGCTGAGCAGCAGCTGGCCAATGCCGTCCTGAAGACACTGTCCCGGGCGCTGGGTGCCAGTGTCGGGGTACTCTATCTACGTAACGAACAGGATGGTTCTGGTGCGGCACTTGCAGAACCAGAGCTCCAGCTATTTGCCACCTACGCCTACAATGAACGCAAGAACCTCTCCAACCACTACCGCTGGGGGCAAGGGGTCGTCGGTCAGGCAGCGCTGGAGGCTAAGGTAATCCGTCTCTCCAATGTGCCGGATGACTACATCAAGATCCACTCCGGTCTGGGAGAGACCACGCCATACCATATCATCGTCACCCCGTTCCTGTTTGAGAATGAGGTGCGCGGGGTGATCGAACTGGGCACCCTGGAGCCACTGAACGCGCAGGCGGTTGAACTGCTGGAGCGCAGTATGGAGGCGATCGGCATCGCCTTTGAGTCTGCCAACAGCCGCCAGGCGCTGGATGACTCCCTGCAGGAGTCACGGGCCCTGACCGAAGAGCTACAGGCCCAGCAGGAGGAGCTGCAAGAGACCAATGAGCAGCTGGAAGAGCAGACCAGTGCGCTGGACCAGACTCGGCGCGAGGTAGAGGAGCGCAACGGAAGCCTGATCAACGCACAGACCGAGCTCACCGAGCGGGCACAACAGCTGGCCCAATCCAGCAAGTACAAGTCGGAGTTCCTGGCCAATATGAGTCATGAGCTGCGCACCCCACTCAACTCCATTCTTCTGCTCTCCAAGATGCTGGCCAGTGGTGAGATGAAAAAGTCCGAGGATCAGCGCAAAAATGCGGAGGTGATCTATAGCGCTGGCAACGATCTACTGCTACTGATCAATGAGGTGCTGGATCTGGCGAAAATCGAGTCCGGCAAAATGGCAACTGATCTCAGCACTATTCATGTTCGGGAGTTTGCACAGAGCTTTAATACCCTGTTCCGTCCTCAGGCCGAACAGAAAGGGCTGACCTTCAAGGTAGACATTGAAGATCAGATCACCCCCGACCTCTACAGTGACCGTGAACGCTTGCAGCAGGTGTTGCGAAACTTCCTCTCCAACGCCCTCAAATTTACCGACAGTGGCTCCATCACCCTGAAAGTTTCAACAGCAAATAAAAGCGTCACAGACAGCCTGACCGCAACCACCAGCCCTGCGTTGCGTCAGTTGATCAACCAGTCTCCAGAGGACTATCTGCTCTTCAGCGTAGTGGATAACGGTATTGGTATTGCGAAAGATAAGCTGGGAGTCGTATTCGAGGCCTTCCAGCAGGCAGATGGCTCCACCAGCCGCAACTATGGCGGTACCGGACTGGGGCTCTCCATCTCCCGTGAGATTGCTGACCTGCTGGAGGGCGCCCTGGCGCTGGAGTCGAGTGATGGACAGGCCGACCACGGCACAACCTTCAGCATTGTGGTCCCACTGGAGCCCAGTAAAACGCTACAGCAGAGTTCGGAGCATACTCAGGTTCAACAGCTGGAGCAGATCAGTGGTGGGGAGCGTAATATCATCCCATCGACGATGGTTACCGATCTCCCCGCCTCAGGCAGCGGAGAGTTGTTGAAAGATGATCAGCTCACCACCTCTCCCAGCGATGAGCGCATCCTGCTGGTGGTTGAGGATGACCGCCGCTTTGCCAATATACTGATGGAGCTGGGGCGCAAAAACAGCTTCAAGGTGATTCATGCGGCCTCCGGAACGGAGGGGGTACGCCATGCAGAACACTATCTACCCTCTGCAATTCTGCTCGACATTCAGCTACCGATCATGGATGGCTGGGGGGTGATCCGCCAACTCAAGAGCAACCCGCAGACCAGCCATATTCCGGTTCACATTATCAGCGTGGTCGATGACATCCAGCTGGGGCGTCGACTGGGTGCGGTACAGTATCTGGTAAAACCGGTCGATCCAGAGAGGCTGAACAACACCTTCAGTCAGATCGAGCAGCAGCTGGAGAGAAGCATCAAGAAATTACTGGTAGTTGAGGACAATGAGGTCGAGCGCGACGCCATTATCAAACTGCTGAGTGGACGCGATATCGAGTGCACCGGAGCAGGCAATGGCGCAGATGCCATCCAGGCACTCTCCAGTAACCGCTATGATGCCTTTATTCTGGATCTCCACCTGCCGGATATGGACGGTTATCAGGTGCTGGAGACGATGGACGAAGATCCGCACATTGAGCACATCCCGACCATTGTCTACACCGGGCAGGATCTCTCTATCGATGACGAGAGACGGCTGCGCCGCTATGCCGAGAGTATTGTGCTGAAGACTGCCGAGTCTCCGGCACGGCTGCTGGAGGAGACCACCATCTTCCTCCATCGGGTACAGGCCAACCTCAGTGAAGAGAAGCAGAAGATGATTGCCGAGGTCAACCAGCATGATGACATACTCAAGGGGCAGACCGTTCTGCTGGTAGATGATGATATCCGCAACACCTTCGCCCTCACCTCGGTACTGGAGATGAGAGGGATGGAGGTGATCACCGCACTCAATGGTGAGGAGGGTCTGGAGCTACTGGAGCAACACAAGGCGCAGATTGGGCTGGTATTGATGGATATCATGATGCCGGTGATGGATGGCTATGAGGCCACACGCAAGCTGCGAGAAAACCCCGACCATGCAGAGCTGCCGGTGATCGCACTGACCGCCAAGGCGCTGAAGGAGGATCAGGAGCTGTCGATTGAGGCCGGGGCCTCCGACTATATGAGCAAACCGATCGATTATGACCAGCTGTTCTCACTGATGCGTGTCTGGCTCTCTGCAAGCGCACACAAGTAGTCGCAACAGGGAATAGCAACAGGAAGTAGAAAACAGAATGAATATGAGCAATTTTTCAACCACCGAAAAGAGCCTCCCACCCGTAATGGTGGTGGATGACAAAAAGGAGAACCTCTACTCCTTCAAGACCATTCTCACCAATGCCGGTTTTGATGTGGTCACCGTCGACTCCGGGGTGAAGGCGCTGAAATATCTGATCAAACAGCCAGTCTCCCTGGTACTGATGGACGTACAGATGCCGGAGATGAACGGCTTTGAGACCGCACGTATGGTTCGACAGCGACAGGAGTACCATGACCTGCCAATCCTCTTTATCTCCGCCACCCTCAACAGTGATGAGTTTATCCGTAACGGCTATGAGGTGGGGGCCTATGACTACCTGACCAAACCGATTGATAACCAGGTACTGGTCAACAAGGTGCAGACCTTCCACTCCCTCTACTGTGAAAAGCTGGCGCTGGAGGAGAAAAACCGTGCCACTGAGGCGCTCAACAAGGCGCTGATGAACAACGAGGTGCTGCAGCAGGCCGTGGAGAGCGCGAAGGCAGCGAGCATAGCCAAGGATGACTTCCTGGCCTCAATGAGTCATGAGCTGAGAACCCCCCTCACCTCCATCATCGGCAACAGTGAATTCCTTGCCGAAAGTGAACTCAACACAGATCAACAGGGGCTACTGCAATCGGTTCTGATCTCGGGAAAAAGCCTGCTCTATCTGGTGAATGATATTCTCGACAGCGCCAAGATCGAGTCTGGAAAGTTTGAGATTGACCATGCCGAGTTCGACCTCTCTGTACTGCTGCATGAGGTCAAGATGATCTTCAGCAAGCGGGCCAAAGAGTCAGGGCTGCTGTTTCAGGTGGAAGAGGAGCATCTGAAAAGTCACCACTTTGTTGGAGATGGAAAACGCCTGGGACAGATCCTTATCAACCTGTTGGGGAATGCCGTCAAACTCACCCAAGAGGGGCGCGTAACCCTTGAGGTTTCTGAGGATAGCGCAGCACACCAGATCCGCTTTGTGGTCGAAGACAGTGGCATCGGCATGTCCCATGAGGTCGCCGAGCGCATCTTCAAACCGTTTGAGCAGGCCGACCACTCCATCTCCAACCGCTTTGGGGGGACCGGGCTGGGGCTCTATATCTCCTCCAGTCTGGCAACGCTAATGCAGGGCACACTGCGTGTAGAGAGTGAGCAGGGCAAGGGCTCTCGTTTTGAGCTACTGATTCCACTAGAGCAAGCAGAGCCCACCACAATGGTACCTTTGGTGCAGCAACAGAGGGCCGAGCGACCACAACTTACTGGCACGGTGTTGATTGCAGAGGTTGACCACAGCATTACCTCACTTATTCACCCCTTAACCACACTCCGCCAGGTCAAATATCGGATAAAATGGTTGACAAAAAACAGCACTACAACTATATTTTATGGAATCAATTTTTCACTGAAAAACCGCATGAATAATTGTCTTAACTTCCCCCTATTTCTGTCCAACGATTGGGGGGCACCTCACTGCTCAAGCACTGCTCGTAAACAAAACATCAGCACATGCGAGTTTTCTTATGCTGAAAATGGTACTATCCACTCCGTATGAACCGACACCCTAACCTACTGAATCGCCTCCCAAAAGGGGGGATGGGACGATCTCTGCTGCTGAGCGGTGGTATTCTGCTACTACCGCTACTGATGCTGTTCAGTCAAACCCTGTGGGAGCGGAAGAGTGAGATCGATACGCTACAGCAACAACAACAGATACTGGGGTGGATCAGCCCACTCTATAGTGCGCTTGATCAGGCCACACAGTATCGCGGCCTACGCGAAATCTCCATCCACTATCCGGGCCACTACGATTTTGCCGAAGAGCACCTCACAACACTAGAGCAGCAGCTTGACACCCAGCTGGAGCAGCTGAAAAACCTGCAGGAAAAACTCCCCACATCTCTAGCCAGCACCCAGGAGATTGAGCGCTCACTCCACCGCATCGAAGCGCTATGGCTACAGCAACAGGGAGATGAGTTTAGCTTCATCGAGATGGGTAACCTGGTTAAGCACATCAACCACACCATCGCCCAGCTCCTGCCTGAGCGTAGCGGTCATCAGCATATTCTGCTACAAGATATCCCCAATCTGAGAGAGGTGATGGCCCAACTGCGCGGCGCGGGCAGTGGATACATCGCTCGAGCCGCCTCAGATAACCATAACGTTGTTCGTGAAGATGAGGAGGACCTACTGCTACAACGCATTGAGCGCACCCTGTGGGACTCCGAGAATCAGTTTATCCGTCTACGTCTCTCACTGGAAGATGAAGGAGACAACCTCAATGAGCGCACCCTCTCCATCCTTGGCGAGCTAGTCAATCAGATTCAGGGGGTGCGTGACCTGGTGAAGTGGGAGCTGGTAGACGCAGCTATTATCAGCCTCTCTCCAGAGGGCTTCTTTGAAGATGCCTCTGAACCGATCTACCTACTCCATCTACTGGCAACAGATCTCCACCAACTGATCCAGCAAGAGCTAAAAGAGACCATCAACCAGAAGATCACCGAGAGCATCTTCCTGGTTATAGTGCTACTACTGGCACTCATCCTCTCCATTCTGCTCGCCTTTCTCCAGCTGCGCCGTGTGGTACTGGGGCTACATACTGCAGCACACCAACTACAGGCCATTGGTGCGGGCAACTTTGAAGAGCAGATCGATATTGCACACAATCAGGGAGAGGTCACTGCACTGCTGGAGTCCATTCAGGAGACACAGACACGACTGAAAGAGAGCTATACACAGCTGGAGTCCGCGCGCCGCTTCTCCGAGAGTCTCACCTCCAGCATGGAGGATGGAGTCTATGCACTCGATCAGGATGGAATGCTGATCTTTATAAATCGTGCCGCTGAAACACTATTGGGCTATCACCACACAGCGCTACTGGGCAAAAATTTCCACGACATCATTCACGCCCGACACCCTGATGGTACTGTGATCTCTGCCGCAGACTGCCCCACCCATAAAAGCATTGCACAAGGCAAGAGTTACTATACCGATCAGGACTGGTTCAAACACCATGATGGCCATTTCCTTCCGGTTGAGTTGAGCGCCACCCCTCTCACCACAGACAACAGCACCAGTGGGTCGGTCGCGGTATTCCGTGATATCTCAAAACGTATTGAGATGGAGCAGCAGCTGCGTACAGCATTAGAAGACGCCCAACAGGCGAGCATCAGTAAGGATGAGTTCCTCGCCTCAATGAGTCATGAGCTGCGCACCCCGCTCACCTCAATCATCGGAAACTGTGAGCTGCTGGCAGAGCAGGAGCATGACGACAGAAATAGCGCACTGGTGCAGTCAATAGAGAGCGCTGGACGCAGACAGCTGGCACTGGTGAATGACATTCTCGACCTTTCAAAAATCGAATCCGGGAAATTCACCATTGAGGAGACCCCGTATGATCCCAATATTTTGCTGCAAGACCTGCAACAGATGTTTGCGCTGCGTATGCAGGATTCAGGACTGCACTTTGCAATCAAACAGCAGCGGCCATTCACCCACCTCCTGGTTGGCGACATCCAACGCAGTGGGCAGATCCTCATCAACCTGATTGGCAATGCGGTCAAGTTTACCGAGCAAGGCAGCATCACCCTAAGTAGCTGGGTCTCTGAACAACAACTCTATTTTAGCGTTAAAGACAGTGGGATCGGCATGCCGCCGGAGGTGGTTGATCGACTCTTTAAGCGCTTTGAACAGGCGGATAGCTCCATTTCACGGCGCTTTGGTGGTAGCGGTCTGGGGCTCTACATCTCCTTCCACCTCGCCCAACTGATGGGTGGCACCGTTACCGTTGAGAGTGAGGATGGGCAAGGCTCCACATTCACCCTCAGACTCCCTTATCGCCCTGGCAAACCACTCAACAGCCCACAGCAGAAGCCGTCTACCCAGAAACGAACCACCAAAATTCAACTGCAGGGAACCGTTCTAGTGGCAGAAGACACCCCGGAACTACAGCTACTGGAGCGCAGAATTCTGGAGTCGATGGGGTTGACCGTAACCACTGCAAACAACGGTATTGAGGCTGTCGCGCGTGAGGCCGAGCAGCCATTTGACCTAATTTTGATGGATATGCAGATGCCGGAGATGGATGGCATTGAGGCTACTCAGCAGATTCGTGCGCGCAACAGCGAGATCCCGATTATCGCACTCACCGCCAATGTTCTACAAAAACACCGGGACGCCTTTGATGCCGTGGGCGGCAGTGGCTTTATCGGAAAACCGATTGATCGACAAGAGCTACAGCAGACCCTGACTAGATTTATAGGGACTTAATCAGGTCAATGCAAAAACAAAAGTCCCTTCCCCATTTAGGGGGAAGGAATTACCATTTTTCAGGCAATCAAGACTCGGTTTTTACCGGACGATTTGACCTGATACAGCATCTGATCCGCCTCATCGATCAATGAGGTGTCCCGATCTCCCGGCAGCGGTATTCGACTCACCCCACCCACGCTGATGGTCAGGTAAGGGAAATCCGTCTCTGCCGAATCAACAAACTGAATCTGCAACGCCTCTACCGCTCCGCGCGCGCGCTCCGCCACCTCTTCCACCCCCTCAGGTTCGGTATTCGGAAGCACCATACAGAACTCCTCGCCCCCATAACGGGCAACAAAATCTGCCGGGCGGTTGACTGCATCTTTTAGCGCTACTGCAATCTGCTGTAGCGCCTGGTCTCCCATCAGGTGGCCATGTTGGTCGTTATAGACCTTAAACCAGTCAATATCGATCATCAACACACCGACGGGCTGCTGCTCACGTCGTGCCCTTTTGATCTCAAGCTCCATCTGGCGATCCAGATAGTAACGGTTATAGAGCTCTGTCAGTGCATCACGGTTAACCTGCTCAGCCATCCGTTCTGAGAGGTGGCTCAGGCGCTTTCGGGTCTGCACCAGACACTGTTCACGCGCCCAGCTGATACAGAAGGTTCTTGCCATCTGTAGTACCACATCTTTATAGAATGGCTTATGCAATAGCAGAGTATTTTTGTGCAACCTCTCCTGCATCTCATTCACAGAGTGGTCTGAATAGGCGGTCACAAAAACGATATAGACATTATCATCCAGTTTACGGATCTCTGTTGCCGTCTGCAGCCCATCCCAGCCTGGAGGCATCCGCATATCCAAAAACACCACGGCATACGGGGCATCTTGATCAATCCCCTGCCTCACCAACTCCACTGCCTCCTGGCCCTGCACTGCACTGCACTGCTGACCTCAAACTCAAGCGGAGGATCTACCTCTTGATGAGCAGCAGTATTGAGAAAATCAAAGTCACTGAGATCAAACGTCGTGGTATCCAGTGATTCGCGGTAGGTTTGGATCACCAACGGCTCATCGTCAACCACCAGAATTCGATTATTCACAATCGTATCCGGGTTGATTTCAATCAACGATGAACTGATATTGGCATGAGGCATAAGGCTGATTATATTACAAATTTACACCATTTCTTGCGCTTTTATTACTCCCCCAGAGGTAGCGGAAGCGACGCCACCACCCGAGCCCCCACCCCTTCACTGAGCAACTCAATGGTCCCCTGACAGCTGCTGATAAAGTTGCCCGCATTGTGCAGCCCCACCCCCTGCCCATTGGTTCGGGTGGTAAAACCAAAACTGAAAAGACGGGCACGAACAGCTTCACTGATGCCCTCACCATTATCCTCCAACTCAATTCTCAACCGCTCTCCCTCGCGACTGACACGCACTGCGATACGCCCCTCAGCCTGCTTCAACTCGCCCTGTAGCAGCTGCTGTTCAATCGCATCAATGCCATTTTGTGTCAACGCAACCAGAGACTGTAGCAGCTGATTGCGTGGCAGACAGATCTCCCCAAGCTCAGGATCGACCCACTGGTGCCACTCAATCTCATCTCTCTGCAGACGCTCACCAACAATCACCGCCAGATCATCCAGCAGATCTTTAACAGAGAAACAGTGCTGCTCCATTCTGGGGTTACTGCCCCGTTGCTGCACCCGGATGATTTTGACAACATGTCGAACCCCCTGTTGCAGAGAGTCCAGAGACTCACCCATCGGCGATAACAACTCACTTTCCAGCACCGCCGGCATCTTCAGGCTGGCATCCAGCAACATCTTATGCAGACGGTCAATGGTGGGGTGATCGTCCTGCTGTTCCGCCTCGGCCAACTCAGCAACGCTCTTTTGGTAGAAGTGGTGCAGGCGGGAAAGTGCCGTGTGGCTCTCATTCAACAGCGCAATGGACGCCTCCATCCCCTGAATGCTATTTCCGATATGGTGCATCATGGTGTTCGACATATCGAAAACACCGGACTGGAAGGCCAGATAATGCTCTCTCGACTCCGCTTTTTTACGTGCTTCGCGCTCTGCCAACAGCGCTTGCTGCTGCAGATAGAGGGTATGAAACAGACGCACCTTATTCAACAGGATGCGATCATCCACCGGCTTTGCCAGATAGTCATACGCCCCTACATCATAACCATGATTAATAAAATCATCGGTGCGGTGGCTGGCGGTAATAAAGAGGATCGGCACCTGTCGGTGACGTGGATTACGCTGCACCGCCTGCGCCACCTCAAAGCCATTCATCTCCGGCATCTGCACATCGAGCAGAATAAGAGAGACATCCCGCTTCAGCAGATAGCGCAGCGCCTCCATTCCAGACTCGGCGGTTACCACGGAGAACCCGCCCCCCTCCAGCACATGGCGAAAAGAGTAGAGATTCTGTGGCTTGTCATCCACCACCAGAATCGGCAGTGACTCCACGGAATCCATTTAACCGCTTCTCCCAGCCGCGAGCCAGACACGAATCAGCGAGAAGAGCTGGTCATAGTCGATGGGCTTGGTCATATAGTCGGATGCACCCGCCTCCATCGCCAATGCACGGTCCTCCTGTAGCGCCTTGGCGGTCAACGCCACCACTGGCAGCCCCGCAAAGCGCTCATCTTTACGGATTCTACGCATCGCCTCATAGCCATCCATCACCGGCATCATGATATCCATCAGCACAATATCGACCTCATCGACATGGGCCTCCAGCTCATCCAGCGCCTCAGCCCCATTGGCCGCGCTCAAGACATTCAATCCACGCACCTCAAGGATCGCACTGAGAGCAAAGGTGTTGCGAATATCATCATCCACCAGCAGCACCGTACGCCCCTCGAAGCGTTGATCCTTGTCTGAGATGTCCGCCAACAGCCGCTGTGCATTTTCACTGAAGCTGCTGCGGCTACGGTGCAAAAATAGCGCAACCTCCTCCAGCAGGCGGGCAGAGGAGTCCGCCGTTTTGAGAATAATCTGGTCCGCATACTTGCGCAGCATCTGCTCCTGCTTTCGATCCACATCCTGTCCGGTGTAGATGATCACCGGGGTGTACTCCAGCGTTTCATCCTCACTCATCTCTTTCAGCAGTGCACAGCCATCCATCTCCGGCATCTTCAGATCAACCACGCAGGCATCATAGTGTTGACGCCGCAGGTGCTCCATCGCCTCCTTGCCGGTTGATGCCTGGTGACACTCAACCCCGCTGTTTTTGCACTCCAGCAACTGCACAATGGCCTCACGCTCAATCCGGTTATCCTCCACCACCAGCAGATAGCGCAGCTCTGTCGACAAGTGCTGTTCAATCTTGTTAAAGGCGTCATCCAGCTCCAGTGGAGTGACCGGCTTGGTCAGGTAATGTGCGGCACCCAGCCGATAACCGAGCCTCTTCTCCTCCACCACGGAGATCACATGGACTGGAATGTGGCTGGTTTCCGGGGTCTTCTTAAGGTGACGAATCACATCCCAACCATCCATAATCGGCAGCTGTATATCCAGCATAATGGCCGCAGGCAGGTACTCCTCCGCCAGACGCACCCCCTCTGCACCACTCCCGGCATGGATCACCCTGAACCCTCGCTGCTGCCCCAGCTCGATCAAGCTGCGCGCAAAACGTATATCATCCTCAACCACTAGCAGGGTACGCTCATCCTCTCTGGCGGTGGTCATGCGGTCGTCACGCAGCCTCTCTTCATCTCCACCCCCCGGAGAGGTGACATCAACGGTGTAGGAGTAGCGATCACTGGATGCTGTTGCAAGGCTCGCCTGCTGCTCCTGCTCCTCAACCACCTCAGCCTCTTCAAGCAGTGCGCTCCCCGGCTCTATCGGCAGCACAATACTGAAGAGAGAGCCGTGGCCTTGTGCATCGGTACTGGAGTGCAGCGCCAGCATCCCCCCCAGCATTGTCGCAATCTGGGTCGAAATTGAGAGTCCCAAACCGGTACCTCCATAGGAGCGGCTGGTTGAACCATCTGCCTGCTGGAATGCCTCAAATACCAGCTCGCGCTTCTCTTGCGGAATGCCTCTGCCACTGTCCTCCACGCTAAACACTATATAGTCTTGCGGGTTTTTCTGCAGGGTGTCACGAACCCCACCAAAACCGACCAGGTCAGCGACCATCTTCGGATTGAACTGGCTGGCTCGCACTGTAATAGCACCACTGTCGGTAAATTTCATCGCATTGGAGAGGAAATTACGCAACACCTGTTGCAGGCGATCATGGTCACTGCGCAGGCGCTCTGGAGTGCCCGGCTCTACCACCACCTCAAACCCAACCCCCTTCGCTGTCGCCTGTGGCCGAAACAGCGACGAGAAGCTCTCGATAAAGGGGGCCACCTCGACTGTTTCCAGATGAACCATCATCTTGCCCGCCTCAATCTTGGAGAGATCCAGCACCTCATTGATCAGCGATAGCAGATCAGAGCCGGCATCATGGATCACCTGGGCATGCTTGCGCTGGTCATCACTCTTCGCCACATCGCCGCCGGCAATCATCTTCGAGAGCAGCAGGATAGAGTTGAGCGGGGTGCGCAGCTCATGGCTCATATTGGCGAGGAATTCCGATTTATATTTGCTCGACTGGGTGAGCTGCTCGGCACGTTGGTTCAACTCATCTTGAGTCACCTCCAGGCGACGGTTACGCTCCTCTACATCACGCTGTGAAACCTCCAGCGCCTCGGTCTGCTCTGTGAGCTGCTCATTGGTCTGCTGCAACTCCTCTTGCTGCATCTGCATCTGCTCTGCCAACTGTTGCGAGATTTTCAAAGAGTCATTCAGTTCATCACGTCGCTGCACCGCCTCAAAGGCGATGCCGATCGCCTCTACACTACGCTCCAATATCTCTCTTACGCCAGAATTGAGGGCCGCCACCGTGGCAATCTCTACAACACCACGCACCTCTCCCTCAAACAGGAAGGGGACAACCACAACATGCTGTGGTGTACTCTCCCCCAGTCCAGAGCTGACCTTAATGTAGTCATCGGGCACTTGAGAGAGCTGAATCAACTTCCCCTCCAGTGCGGCCTGCCCAACAACCCCCTCCCCCCAACGGTAACGGTTGGAGAGGTTCTTACGCTCACTGAAGGCGTAACTGCCCAACAGCTGCAGCATCGGCTCAGACACCCCCTTATCTTGTTCCGAATCGACCTCTACGCGTAGATAGAGCGCACCGACACTGGCCTGCAGGTAGCTACAGAGCTGTTCAATGACCTGGTTGGCCAACTGGGTGCCGTCCTGCTCTCCGCGCACCGTCTCATTGATGGTAGCAACACCACCATCCACCCAGTTGCGCGCTTCGTTATCCTCCATCAACTGACGCAGGTTTGCGGTCATCTGCACCATCGCCACGCCCAGACTATCCTGTGCTGAACGCGGGGTGATATTCTGCTCATAGTCCCCGTCGGCAATACGCTCCGACTGGCGGGTGATCTCAAGGAAGCTGCGGTTGATATCGATCAGCGCCTGCTCTACCTCGCCGAGCTCATCCTCCACTACCGTGGCCGCCTCAATCTCACGCTCTTGCAGCACCTTGCGCTCGGCAATGTCCTGTGCCTGCTTCACCAGATTGCTCATGCGACCGCTGAGGTTACGCAAGATCAGTAGTAGCAGCACCACCACCACGGCACCGGCAGCCAGCAGTGAGGCGATGATCACCTCCTCGGTCTGTGTCTGAATCAGCTGCCGCTGCTGCTTCTGATCACTGCGCAGTGCCAGCGCCTGCTGCTCCAGCTGGCGCGCCTCCAGCTCCATCTGGGCACGGCTGTCGAGACTCTCCGAATAGGTGGAGACGAAGTTCTCGAAGTGGTTGTGGTAGAGGCCGAGCTCACTCAGTACGGTGTTCAACTGGCGCACATTCTGCGACTGCTCAAACTCCAACAGACTCTGCTGCCCCAGCGCCTCCAGACTTGACAGCACCTTGCGCACCTCCTGGATATGGCGCTCATCACCACGCAGGATAAAGTTCTTCTCCTCAATGCGCGCCTCCTTGGCGAGCTTGATCAGCCGGTTGGCCATCGCCGCCTTGCTCACCTTGTCGGCGATCTTGGCAAAAACCCCCTCCTGTTCCATGGTGTAGGCGGCAATATCGATGTTTTGACTCTCGATCAACTCAACCACAACGCGCTGTAGCTCGGAGACGACCGCATCAATGTCTGCACGAATATCCATATAGCGTTGATTCAACTCCACATAGTGTGCAAGGGCCCGCTCATAGGCCTCTTTACTCTGATGAATCAGCTCCATCTGCTGGATATTCTGTGGCTGACGGAAGCGCGGGAGAAACAGCTCCGCCTGCTGATTAATCTCCTCCAGCAGCCCCTCCACCTTGGCGATATACGCTCTATCCCCGCGCTGGATGAAGTTCTTCTCCTCGACGCGCGCCTCCTTGGTGAGTTTGATCAGGCGGTTGGCCATCGCCGCCTTCTCCAGCTTGTCGGTCAACGCGGCCTGATCCAGCTTCGGCTCTGCCAGCAGCGCCTGACGCTGCTGCTTCTGGCTCACCCGTAGCGCAAGCGCCTGCTGCTCCAACTGGCGCGCCTCCTCCACCATCATCTGCTCGCCATCCTCTCTCAGCTCCTCTCTGGTTGAGACCAGCTCCTCGAAACTCTCCAGAAAACGCTGCTGCATCGGCCCCATTTCGCGCAACTTCTCCAGATTCTGCACCTTCTTGAAGCGTGGCAGCAGGTCATCGATTGTGCGGCGCATGGTCCGCAGGGTACTGCGCAGCAGATCGGCATAGCGCTCCTCACCAAACTGCACAAAGTCCTTCTTGGCGATAATCGCGACATTGGTGAGATCCACCAGTATATTGGCACCCACCAACTTGTTACTCTTGTCCTTGATCGCCACCCGCAGCTCCTCCTGGCGACCCATCAGCCCCTCACGCTGCTGCTTCTGGTCGCTACGCAGGGCGAGTGCCGCCTGCTCCAGTGCGCGTGCCGACTGCTCCATACTCTGCTGCTGCTGCTCTGAGTTGCGGTCGAGACCCACATAGCGGCTGAAGGCCTGATGGTAGGCGATCTGACGCTGGCGAATCTGGTTGACCTGGTTGATGTTCTGCTGCTGCTGGAACTGGTTGAGACTCTCCGTGGTAATGACCTCCATCTCCTTGAGGATACGCTCCACATTCTCCGCGTACTCCGGCTTGTTACGCTGGATGAAGTTCTTCTCCTCGATCCGCGCCTCTTTGGCCAGCTTGATGATACGGTTGGAGGTACTCGCCTTGTCACTCTTCTCCGCCAGCTGCTCCAGACTGGAGCTGATAAACCACCACGGCAACACCAACATCGACGAGGTGAAGAGGATGGTGAGCAAGAGTTTGTTACGCAGGGTGAGGTTACTCAGTTTCATCGGTATCGCTTCCAGCTGTGGGTATGTAATATAAAGAGAAGAGCAGCGAGGTAGACGAGATATTTTTGGCATCTGTCAGCCTTCAAGCTCCACTCCATTGCTCTATTGATAACTATCTAATTACGACGATCTATCTCTGTACAGCAAGGAGGCATTGAGTCCGTCATGTGCAAAATTCACCTCATAGCTCTCCATTTGGCTACCATCTACGAGCACAATTCAGCTCCTACAGACTGATTCAGGAGCCCCCTAAAAGATAACTATCAAGGATTATTATGGAATAATGATATCCATACAATCAACATAAAAATACTGATAAACCAATATATTACATATTGACATTAAGCAAACAGATCAAAATGTATACTATTTGAACCGGAAGACTCCATAACATCCAGACTGCTTCATTTAACACCCAAAAACCCAGAAAAATGTCCCAATTATGACACCTCACCCCTGACCCAATAGAGCAAGCAATGGCCCTCTTCTCCATTTTTCACCCGACAAAACGGATGGTACCCATACAAGAGAGTCCCTAAGGAGCCCCTAATGGAGCATTTTCTGTGTGTATCCGGAGGAGTCCGCAGAGAGGGCAGGTTACGTTGGCAGTGGGCCACTGATCTGCTGTAACACCTGATGCAACTGCTCTACGGCGGTTGCCGCCTCTGCATGGTTGTCGGCATCGATGGTGATACAGACCTCGGCGCCCATTCGGGTCAGGTCGGGGTAACCGAAGGTTGTGCCACTCCCCTTGATGGTGTGCGCGGCGCTACGCACCTCTGCCCAGCTGCTCACTTCAAATGCTGCCATCATCTCTTGGTGCAGGACACGGCTGCGCTCTATAAATAGCTGGTAAAGCTCATCATCAATGAGGTCATCAAGCTCCTGTACGGGTTCAGCGCCCTTGTGAAGATGTGTGGTCAGCACCTGCTCCAGCGCACTGCGGTTGATCGGTTTTTCCAGGAAGTGGTCACAGCCCGCCTGCTTAAACTGCTCCCGGTGTCTGGGCATGACGTTGGCGGTCAGTGCGACAATGGGGGTGGTACAGCCCGCTCTCCTCAACTGTCGCGTCGCCTCAATGCCATCCATCAACGGCATCTGCATATCCATCAAGATGAGATCAAACGATTTTGCCAGTGCCAGCTCTACCGCCTCCTCTCCGTTGCGCGCAATTCGCGTCTTAAGGCCGTAGCGCTCCACCATACGCTGTTCCAGTAGTTGCAGCTCGGGGGCATCTTCGGCAATCAACACGGTGCCCTGATAATTTGCAGGAAGGGAGTGCTGTTGCCCGGAGATACGCAGTTGAACCGGGGTTTCACTGAAACGCAGTGGCAACCGCACCTCAAAGCGTGCCCCTTGCCCCGCTACACTGTCAACATGGATGCTACCACCCATCAAGTCGACCAACTGTCTGGAGATGTAGAGCCCAAGTCCGGTACCGCCAAAACGGCGGGAGATGGAGCTATCCCCCTGTTCGAAGGGCTGAAACAGCTGTTCCATCACCTCGGGAGAGATGCCGATCCCCTGATCCTGAACTACCATACTGAGTTGTGGTAATTCTGATCCATCGATTGCTTCAAGTTCGCTGATTGTGAGGGTAACACTGCCCTGCTCGGTAAATTTAACGGCATTGCCCAGCAGGTTGATCAGGATCTGACTGATGCGGTGCCCGTCCCCTCTCAACAGGGTGCTACAGTGGAGGCTGGATGAGACCTTGAAGCTAAGCCTGGCCTCTTCCGCCCGTTTATAGAAGATGGTTTTGATCTCGTCGAGTAGCGCATCAAGGTCAAATTCGGTGTCGTCGATGGTAAATTTACCGGCGGCGATCTTGGAGACGTCGAGCAGGTCATTGATCAAATAGAGCAGCCCTTTGCCGGACACGTCCATCGACTCCAGCAACTTCTGTTGGTCATGGTTAAGCCCGCTGGAGCTGAGCAGCTCCCCATTGCCCAACAGTGCCGTCAGTGGAGTGCGCAACTCATGGCTCATCGCCGCCAGAAAGTCATCTTTTGCCCGGTTGGCCTCCTTCTCTGCCAACAGCTGCTGCTTCACTTGCTGGTGATGCTGGATTTTCTGCAACCCCTGATAGCCACGCAGGGAGGAGATCACACAGGTGAAAAGCTTATCCGAGGTGAGTTCGCTCTTGTCTTTGTAGTCGTTGATGTCGTAGTCGACAATGACCTGATGCGCGGGTGCAGACCCCGGTTGACCGGTACGCAGTACGATACGGACCAGCTCATTTTTTTCGGTCTGCCGAATCTGTTTGATCGCTTTGAGGCCGGCATCATCGCTCTCCATCACCACATCCAGCAGAATCAGCGCCACGTCAGGGTGCTGCTGTAGTTGTTGCACCGCCTCTTCTCCGCTGTAGGCGTGGATCAGCTCAAGAGGGCGCTGTTCAAAGGTCACCTTTCTCAGTGAGAGGCGAGTCACATCATGAATACTCTGCTCGTCATCCACCACCATCACCTTCCAGGGGTGGGCGCTGTCGATCTGTGGCTCTGCAGGCGTCTGCGATACAACGCTGTCCGCTTCGTCATCGGCAAACAGTAGCTCTTCTTCACTCATCAATTACTCCTCTCCACCGTGGTATCAGGCTGATCTTGCATCACAGCGGGCAGCGCTATCAGGAAGTGTGCGCCTTGTTCCTCTGCGCTCTCGACCTGTATGGTGCCTTGTAGACGGTGAACCACCAGATTATAGACGATCTGCATCCCCAACCCACTGCCCCCTTTTCCTCTGCATGTAGTGAAGAAGGGTTCAAAGATGTGCTGCCGCACCACCTCTGTCATTCCCCGACCATCATCCCGGTAGCTGAGACGGATTTTCTGTTGCGTGCCGGAGTGTGGCAGCTCTTCCACCTCAATCGACAAGGTGCCGGACTCATCCTCTTCAAAGGCGTGTATCAGTGAATTTTCAATCAGGTTGACCAGAATCTGTGTCAATGCGCCAGAATCGCTCTCTATGGAGAGGGTGTCTGAACAGTGCAGCTTGACCTCCAGCGGACGATGCTTGAGGCGTGGCTGTAGTGAGTGCAGCAGCTCTTCAATATGGGGCTTGAGCAGAAAGGTGTCACACTGGGTAATGGATTGGTTGACCGCGACCTTCTTGAAGTCCCGAATCAATTTTGCTGCACGCCCCAGGTTGCTCTCGGCGATCTCGCTGCTCTCAATCATGGTATCCAGATAGTCACTGAGGCTCTGTTTGGTGAGCCCGCCAGCGGCAAAGGCCTGCTGGAAATTTTTGGTCTCATCACTGATGTAGGTGATTGCGGTCACCCCCACCCCCACCGGTGTATTGACCTCATGTGCCACACCGGCCACCATGCCACCGAGAGAGGCCATTTTTTCGGTCTCAATCAGGCGCTGCTCCATCTCCAGCTCCTGCTCAATATTACGAAATACGGCAACTGCCCCCCGCTGTACACCGTCTTCCATCAGCGGAGAGGAGAAGAAGGCAACCGGAAAAGAGTTTCCGCTCCTACTCTGGAACCAATCTTTTTCGGTGCTGTGGTGCCTGCCATCCAGCAGGGTTTTATGTACCGGACAGTGCGCCACCTCCAGCAGGCTACCATCCGCTCGAGGCGCATGAACCCGTGCATGCACATCCTCTCCCAACAACTCACTCTGGGTCCACCCCAGCAGGGCCTCCGCCTTGGGGTTCATAAAGGTGAGCTCCCCGTCATTGTTGATCACGTAGACCCCTTCATTCATGCTGCCGGTGATACTGGAGAGGAAACTCTCTTTTTCGACCAGCTGCTGGCTAATGCGCTTTTCGCGCTCGTGCGACTCTTCAAGCTGCAGCACCGCCGCACTCCACTGTTTGCGAATACGCTCAGCCTGCTTGACCCGCTGCTGGAGCATACGGTTGGTACGCCGCAGCTGGATCAGCTCCGGGTCATTAGCACTCTGTTCACTCACATTCTGTTCACTCATATAAAGGTGTGAAGATCAAGAGAACTCCGGATACACCAGGTCTGTTCCACAACGTACATTTTCTAGATAATCAACAGCTTCTTTTACAAACTTAGAGTCAATAATAGATCCATGCTGCGGCAGAATGGCGTCAATCTCAAGACCATCCAACTGCTTTACGTAGCCTCGGCAGGCAACATTGCTGGCCATATAGTCCATATGAAACAGATCCATGCTGTCACGATGGCTGTCAAAATTCTCCTTCACCACCAGCGACCAGTCACTGTCCAGCGCGGCCCAGATATCTCCGGAGAAGAGCGCCTGAGTGGCGACATCATAGGTGGTGAAGGCACCGGGAAAGTGGAGAAACGGCGAGGCGATAAAGCGCAATACCGCACCGGAGGGGAGCGTCACCTCACTATTCTCCTCGACATCTACATAGTCATATTCGATATCATAATAGGGTAATAACACATGGGTACGCGGTGTGGTGTAGACCTTTATCGCAGGGTTCAGGGCCAGCCAGTCGAGTAGCGATGCGGCCACATCGGGATCTTGATGGCAGACGATTGCGCCAGTCACCTTCATTGGGTCGATCACGCTGGAGATACGCTCTTTTACCTGCGCAAAATGGGCACGGCTACCGGGGTCAACCAGAATCACCTCGTCCCCATCAACAATCAAGTAGACATTACAACGAAAGGCGCTCTCTTCCGCCACCCCAACCCAGTAGATGGAGTGCGCGTCCGATTGGTATAGCGGGGTGACTCCGGTGGGGTTAATAGCCACCTGTTGCAGGTCGATTGACATGAGGTTCTTTTTCCTTTTCGTAACTTCTCAAAAAGCCCATGCAGACAAGCCTAAATTTGTACAAAAAGT
>JABGQL010000053.1 GCA_018648825.1 Gammaproteobacteria bacterium | reverse complement strand
GATACAATGAGGTCTATCGCCACTCACACTCCATCATCGCCTCAATTTTAGATTTTGATCGAAAAATATTGAAAACTACACATATGGCAGTGAGTTATTTACTGACTAAGCAGTGGGAGCTTCCTGAACGTATCTGTGATGCCATCTTGCTCTCACATAATATCGATTATGCGGAGCAAGATGGTAGTGTAGATACTAATATCCAGGCTCTGGTTTCCATTCTGAAGGTTAGCAATCATCTTGTTGGCAGGGTGATCTATCCAACAATCGATATAAAGAGCGAGGGTGAACTTGCAAATAAACTTGCCCTTGAAGAGTTGATGATTGATGAAGATATTCTGGAGGACGTTACTCAGATTGCAGAATATGCTGTACATGGGGGCGTGTAGAGCGCGCTTTCTTTGCCGTCGCTAATGGTTTTTGGTGGGGGTGCTTGTTAGAACCTCTCTTAGCTCAAACCATAAAAATTGGGAAATGTGAGAATAGAGGCCAGTACCGAGATCTGGATGAGGATAAAGGGGGTCACCCCTCGATAGATATCGGTGGTCTTTATCTCGGGTGGTGCTACCCCCTTCAGGTAAAAGAGACTGAAGCCAAACGGCGGGGTGAGGAATGAGGTCTGTAGATTCATTGCAATCAAGATCGCATACCAGAGTAACGGGATACCTAATACCTCGGCTATCGGCAGCAAGATTGGCACGACAATAAAGGCGATCTCGACAAAGTCGATAAAGAAGCCCAACAGCAGAATAAACAGCATCGAGAAGATGAGGAAGCCCCACTTCTCGCCGGGAAGCTGCAGCAGGTAGCTCTCTACTACGCGATCGCCGCCGGTATAGGTGAAGGCCATAGAGAAGGCGGTTGCTCCAACCAGAATAGCAAACACCATGGCTGTGATCTTCACAGTCTCTTCTGCACTGTTCAGTAACGCCTTGAGAGAGAATTTTCGGTAGAGTATGGATAACACAATAGCACCGACACCACCGACAGCAGAGGACTCGGTAGGGGTGGCGATACCGGAGAAGATCGAACCCAGCACCACAATGATCAGCACCAGTGGCGGTATGATCGCCTTCATGGCCTGTAGATACTGTTGGCCGCGTCTGCTCTGCTCATCGTCATCAAACGGGATTGCAGGTGCGCTGTCCTCAACAAAGTGGCTGTAGAGCAGCACATAGCCGATATAGAGCCCGACCAACACCAGTCCGGGGATCACTGCTGCTCTGAACAGGTCCCCTACCGGTAGCCCCATCACATCCCCCAAAATAATCAGGATGATCGAGGGGGGGATAATCTGCCCCAAGGTGCCAGAGGCGCAGATGACTCCGCAGCTGAGTGGGCGGTTGTACTTATACTTCAACATCACCGGTAGTGAGATCACCCCCATTGCCACTACGCTCGCTCCGACTACGCCTGTTGATGCTGCCAGCAGGGTGCCAACCAATATAGTAGAAATCGCCAGACCGCCGGAGACCTTGCCGAAGAGCTTTGCCATCGACTCAAGAAGCTGTTCAGCAAGATTGGTCTTCTGCAGCATGATTCCCATAAAGATAAATAGCGGAATCGCCATCAGTGTGGAGTTCTCCATGATCGACTGGATACGGAATGGCATAAAGGCGAAGATCTCTACCCCTTCAGAGAGCACACCAAACAGCAGTGCCACGCCGCCAAAGGTGAAGGCGACAGGGAAGCCAAACAGTAGCAATAGCAGAGCAGTGACAAACATCAATAGACCGATCATCTGTCACTCTCCATGCGCTGCCATGCTCGCAGCATAAAGCCGATACTGCTGAGAATTAGCAGCAGGAAGGAGAGTGGAATCATCGCCTTGATAACCCAGCGGTAGGGGAGCCCGCCGGGATCTCCACTGCCCTCCCCCAGCTGATAACTGTCAGCAACAAAGCCCACGCCATACCAGCTAATCAACAGAGCGAAGGGGATCAGTAGCAGCAGTGTACCGCCAATATCAATCATCGCCTGTCGCCTGGGGGAGAGCTGGTTATAAATCACATCAACCCGTACATGACCATTCTGTGACAAGGTGTAGGAGATGCCGAGTAGGAATAGTGTAGCGTAGAGGTGCCACTCCAGCTCCTGCATACCGATAGAGACATCGTTGAATAGGTAGCGCATGATGACATCGTAGAAGACGTTGAGGAGCAGTAGCAGTAACAGTATGGCTGAGAGCTTACCGATGGCAGCAGTGATCCGGTCAATCTTTGTGAGTAGATTCATAGGGAGATTATACCTGCACACAAAAAAGGGGCCTTGCGGCCCCTTGGTCTGTTTTATGCTTTGTTACTTTAATGCTTCCACCGTCTGGAAGTAGCTCTGGTCCGAGATCTTGGTCCAAGCACGTGCCGTGCTGAGATAGGCTGCTTGCGAATCGATAATCTCCTTCGCCAGTGGGTCTGCTGCCGAACGCTCTGCGATCAGTGTGTCATTGGCGCTCTTCATCGCCTGCAGTACTGCAGTAGGGAAGGACTTCACCTGAATATTAGGGTACTCCGTCTTGATTGAGGCCCAGTTCTTCGCGCTCTCATGTTGTGACTGCGCATACATATCATAGGCTGCAGTACGCATTGCTACACGTAAGATCTCCTGAATATCAGCAGGGAAGCTGGCCCACTTCTCTTTGTTGATCAGGAACTGTAGCTCAGTTGCTGGCTCATGCCATCCGGTGTAGTAGTAGGGGGCAATCTTGTGAAACCCCATGCGCAGATCAAGTGAGGGCCCAACCCACTCCAGCGCATCAATGGTGCCACGCTCTAGTGCGGTGTACAGCTCACCTGCTGGGATGTTGGTGGGTTTTGCGCCGACCTTAGCCAGTACCTCACCTGCAAATCCGGGGATGCGCATCTTCAACCCTTGAAGGTCTTCAATGGTGTTGATCTCCTTCTGGAACCAGCCCCCCATCTGGTTGCCCGTATTACCACCGGGGAAGGTGATCAGATTATGTGGGGCATATACTTTCTCTGCCAGCTCTTGACCGCCACCATAGTAGCGCCAAGCGTACTGCTCAGGGGCTGTCATACCAAAGGGCATGGTAGTGAAGAAGAGGGTGTTGGAGACTTTACCCTTCCAGTAGTAAGAGGCGGAGTGGCCCATATCATACTGGCCTGACTTCACCATATCAAAGATGCCGAGAGGGGCCTTATGCTTGTTCTTGGAGTCGATGGTGATGTTGATGCGGCCATCGGACATCTTGCTCGCCATTGTCGCCATGTTGTGGATAGCATCGCCGAAGATAGGGAATTTGGTAGGCCAAGTGTGGGCGAGGCGCAGATTGTAGCTCTCTTTCTCAGCGGCGGCGGGTGAGACAGTCTGCTGGGTGCTGCTGTTTTCTCCGCAGCCTGTGAGGGTTGTGACTGTTAATAGAGCGGTTGCTAGAGTAGCCCCCTGTTTCAATATTGCTTTCATTGTTTCTCCATCCACTGTTAGGTTGTTACCTGCTCAGTTTATAGCATAGAAGTGAAGCCGTTAAGGTCTCTATTCTCAATTACCTCATCATGAGGAATTAGCCAATACTCCCAAGGTTTTCCTCCATTTTTGGTTAGATAGTCGCTGGCATTACTACACCACTCTTTAGCTGCCCCCCCTTTGCTAATCACTAACGAATCCTCTAAATCTTTCCTGGCCTTGGTCTCCACCATAACCACCTTTCCATCTAGTTCAGCGATAAAATCTGGCAAGTACTCACGCTGATGAGCACCATCTTTATAAAGAATCTGGAACTGTCCACTAACCGGTTTGAACCATTTGAGTGCCTCTCGTTCCAGAATCAGAGCAAAAGTACGTTCTGTGTTGGAGTCGAATTTTTGTACTTCATAGAGGCAATGGTTGAACCCTCCAAAAATCATTTTCTTAATCTTGCCTTTATCAGTGACCGTATTACGTACTGGATGAATCCGATGGTCACTGGTGGTGTAAGCGGCCTCTTTCAGTGGAGCAAACCCAGCTGTTACGGTGACCTCATAATCGGTGGCCTTCTCCCAGTAATGTTCAGCCATTTGTGCATGGATATTCTCTGCAATACGTTTGCCGTAACCAAAGAAAATATTGTGTAGTTCATCTTCTGAGTATTCACGCACCTCTCTGAAATGGCTGACTGTTTGAGCGGCCAGGTCATAAATCAACTCGGCATGTTCATCGTATGAGATGTCATCATAGTCAACGATGTGCTCAACAATATAGTCTTCCAAGCGTGTATATTTCTTGGTTGGCAGCGATGAGATCAAAATTTGTTTGCTGGACTGCAACCCTTGAGAGATCAACTCCCGGTCACTGGGCTTCAGATTCAGTTGTTCCAACTCCAGTACAAAGGGGGTATAGCCATAGCTGACCTCGCCGGATGGAACCACCATCACACGGGGTATGTCGATGGTCTGCCCCACCATCAACTCTGTGGCCTTGCTGATTACGGCTTGTAGATCAATCTTCTCCTCATCCTCTAACAGGGAGCGTTGTTGCGGGGTAAGCCTTTCAGAAACTTTACGCAAAACCTCCTGCTGTATTTCAGGGCTGCTCAATGATTGGCTTGTGGGGGCAACTTTGGGTTTATGTTGATAGCTTTGTAGTACCCGTAGTGTGGTCAATGCGACATCCTGCTCGGCAACACCATTAAAAATGGGGGTTTCCTCTTTCTCTGAATGAGGTTGTGTTGCGTAATCCTGTCCGGTGGCACTTTGAATTGATTGACCCGTAAATAGCCCTTCCATGCGAGAGGTGACGGAGACACTGTCTGTAGGCATCTCTCCATCTTCATGCTCTAAAATGACCTTACGCATCCGTAGTGGATTTTTAGGATCGTTGGCGGCATCCACAATCTCCTGAAAACGGTCATGTGCCACAATATTTAACCGATCTACCAGATCTACCCCCGTGCGTTTGCCATACGGTAGGCGCAAGCCTCGACCAATAGATTGTTCAATCAGTGTACGTGCATTGGCTGCCCGTAAGGGGACGATGGTATAGAGGTTGGTAACATCCCACCCCTCCTTCAACATATTAACGTGGATGACAATCTCGGTGGGTTCATCGACACTCTCAACGGCCAGCAGGCGCAGAATCATCTGCTCCTCTGCGGCACCACTTTTGGAGCTATCGACCTGAATCACCTTGCCTTGATAACGTCCACCAAAAAATTGGGGGGACTCCATCAGCTCCAGTAGCTGAGAGGCGTGCTGAGTATCTCGTGCAATCACCAGCATAAACGGTTTTACTACCTTCGCCTCATACTGCTTGGCGTAGGTGAAAAGTTCCAGTTTGGTGGTCTCATGGAGTCGTACTCCATCCTCCAGTTTGATCCGCTCCAGCTGCTCTGGAGTATATTGCTTGGGGTCAAAGTTGCGTTGAGTAACCACCGCAGGCTCTTTAACAAAACCATCATCCATTGCGCAGGCGAGGGGGTAATCAACCACTACATTTTTGAAAGAGACAGGACCCCGTTTAGACTCGGTAAAGGGGGTTGCGGTTAACTCCAACCCGAGTCGGGGTCTCAGCTCATTAATGGCTCGCATTCCAGCATTGGCACGGTAACGGTGAGACTCATCCATCAATAGCACCAGATCGTCCAGACTGGAGAGATGGTTGAAATAGCTATCACCGAGAACCTCGGTCAGGCGCTTGATGCGGGGAGCCTTTCCACCCCGCACCTCAGAGACAATCTTTGAGATATTGAATATGTTGATGGTGACCGGGCTCAGCATTCCCAGATTGGGGCCGCGCTGCTCATAGTTATCTCCGGTGATGATCTCTGGGGGATAGGCGGAAAACTCGGCAATACCGGTAAAGACATACTTGGGATTGTTTGGGGTGAAGTCAGCAATCAGTTTGTTATAGATGGTCAGATTAGGGGCCAGCACAAAGAAGTTTTTAATCCCCTGTGCCAAGTGTAGGTAGCTGATAAAAGCCCCCATCAAACGGGTCTTGCCAACCCCAGTTGCCAAGGCAAAACAGAGGGAGGGAAAGTCACGCTCAAAATCAGATAGGGTGGGGAACTCTGCTGTCAGTGCCTTTAACAGTGCCTCGATATCCTGTGTAGAAGAGAGCAGGTCAGGAGCGGCCTCAATCGCTTTTGCCAACGCCTGTAGGGACTCCTCTTGTGGTTTGCGCAGGCTCAAGCGTCCCGTAATGGCGTTGAGTGCACGTGTGCTGGTGTAATGTGAGGTATGGCTCATTATGCCTGCTCCTCATCGTCAAACAGCTCTTTCTGTTTTGGAGAGGGTTCTGTTGTGGTCTCCTGCATCGGCAGGTTCTCTACATTCAAGCTGTAGTCATCATGGCCCCACTCACAGCGAGACAACACCATCTTGGGGATCTTCTTTAGAGTGAGGTTAGGGAAGCGGTCTGCCTTGCAGCGGAAGGCACCACAACAGACCAGTAGCGTGCGATCCTCACCGACCTCATCACTGAGTGCCTGAAGCTGTACCACAGAGAGTGTCTGAGTGGTGACGTAGATATGATCCTGTTCAGTGGAGTAGCCCTGATTCCACCATTCGCTTTCAGAGGGGGCGTAGCTGAAGCCCTCCAGTTTGCAGAGTGCCTCTGCCAGCATGGCGGCATCATACTCATCGCTGATTACCCAGCGGCCCCAACGGTCTTGTTCCAGTAGAGAGGGGGCTAAGCGGTAGTAGCGGAAGCCGCCACCACCTTTCCAGTTTACCGGTTCGGTGATACCGCCGGGATCTTCTCCATCAATTACCTTTTTCATGCGGGGGATGATGTGGGTATGACAGTGTTCGCCGAGTTCGATCATAATCCAGCGGCGGCCCATTTTATGGGCTACGGCTCCAGTTGTGCCTGAGCCTGCGAAGGAGTCTAGAACCAAGTCTCCAGGGCTAGTAGCAATTGTTAGAACGGTGTGAATTAGTCTTTCAGGCTTAGGTGTCGTAAAAGGAGAGTTGTCGTATAAAGCCAGCATCTCTTTCATTGCCTCTTGGGTATGTCCAGCCAGTGTATGTTTCCATAAAGACATAGGCATCATGCCTTTATTTATTTCAGATAGGAAATTCTTGAGGGCTGGCTTTGAGTTTTTTCCATTTTTCCCCCACCAGATTCTATTCTCACGAATATTCTTTTCCGTTACCTCTTTTGACATGGCCCAAACTCGGGTTTTGTTTGGCCAAATTTCATTATTAGTGTGAGGATTAGTTATTGGATAATTTAGATTTGGGCGTTCGTCTACAGAGTAGCGGCATGTGTAATTTTCAGATTTCCAGGGGCCACGAGGGTCATTGTCAGGGTTTTTATATCTGCCAGTTTGATCCTCAGTCATTGGTAGTAAGTTACGTTGAAATGAATCACTTTTGCTATAGCAAAGAATGTGATCATGGACGTAACCAAATCCTTTTGTATCTGGAGGTGGTGCGTAACGCTTTTCCCAAGCAATGTCACATTGAAAATTATTTCTACCAAACACCTCATCACAAATGATTTTTAGGTAATGTGCTTCGTTATCATCAATAGTTATCCAGATGGAACCATCTTCGGAAAGTAGACTTCGTAGTGACTCCAGCCTATCTCTTATTAGAGATAGCCAAATTGAGTGCTCAATGCCATCTTCATAGTATTTAAAGGCACTTCCAGTATTGTATGGAGGATCAATAAAAATACATTTCACTTTTCCAGTGCACTCTTGTTCAAGCGATTTTAGCGCAAGCAGATTATCACCAAATATTAATTTATTATCGAAGTGGTTGTTCCCAGTTACTCGATGTACAGCATGGTACGATTTATTGGCATCCTCCAGAAGAATACGTGGTTCCAACTTGGGCGTAACCGTTCAGAGCCCCTCTTCAGAATTCAACTAAATTTATCCTAAAATTCAAA
>JABGQL010000155.1 GCA_018648825.1 Gammaproteobacteria bacterium | reverse complement strand
TTATACAGGAATATTCTTTTATATCAACTGCTTATTCTTAAGTTGACGACATTGGAGTCGATGCGGGTGAGTGGTTCCAGGTTGCGACGGCTCGAATTGGCAAAATCAAGGTGGTGGCTGAACAGATAGGTGATGAGACTGTAGAGAATAGTCAGGCACGTTTGGCAGAGATTGAGCGTCAATTTCTGTTTCTGCTCAGCTGGATTGTCCTGTTGTTGGGGGCGATGTTATGGATGGGGTCTGCTGTGGGTCGAGGTATTGTCAATAATATTCATCAAACCTCAGGGGCAATTAAAGAGATTGAGAGTAGTGGAGATTTCTCCGTTCGTGTTGCAGTGAATAGCCAGGATGAGATTGGCTCTATGGCAATAGCACTCAATGCATTGTTGGAGAAGCTGCAGACCTCCATTGATGAGAGTAATCGAGTGGTGGGTGAGGTTGCTAAGGGGAACTTTGCTCACCGAGTTGAATTGGATCTAAAGGGAGATCTGGCAACCCTTAAATCTGGAATCAATGGGTCAGCAGACAGTGTTGAACAGACGATGACGGCACTGAGTCGAGTTATGAAAGGGCTCTCTGATGGTGATCTGAGTGTACGTATGGATGATAATGTAGAACCACTGTTTCGGGATCAGGTGAACAGTGCGATGAACTCGATAGACCACATTGTGCAGCAGGTGAGTGAGGTTATCACCAAGATGGCGGTAGGTGATTTTGCGCAGCGTATGAATGCTGATGCCAAAGGGTCTCTGGAGCAGCTAAAGAGAGATATCAACCATTCAATGGAGTCACTGGAGCATGCGGTTGGGGAGACCTCCCTAGTTGCTAACCGCATGGGGGAGGGCGATTTGACCCGCCCAGTTACAGGAGCCTATCAAGGTCGACTGGCGGTGATGAAGGAGGCCATTAATGCTACCCAGACCAGCCTCTCCTATCTGGTAGACCAAGTTCGTCATGCAGCAGAGAGTGTAGAGACCGGATCTGGTGAGATCTCGGCGGGTAACCATGACCTCTCTAACCGTACCAGTGAGCAGGCAGCAAGCCTAGAGGAGACAGCAGCCAGTATGGAGCAGATCTCCGCTATCGTAAAACAGAACTCTGAGAATGCTGAGTTAACCAACCAGCAGCTGATAAATACAGCGCGTGAGGCTGAAGAGGGTACGGCTATTGTGGAGCAGGCCGTCAGTGCGATGGGGCGCATCAGTGAATCGAGTGGAGAAATTTCCGATATTATCAGTCTGATTGATGGCATTGCTTTCCAAACCAATCTGTTGGCACTTAATGCCGCGGTTGAGGCGGCACGTGCTGGTGATCAAGGAAGAGGTTTTGCTGTTGTTGCTGGTGAGGTGAGGACATTGGCTCAACGCTCAGCAGAAGCGGCCAAGGAGATAAAAGCTCTTATTGAGACGACGGCAGCTCGAGTCGATGAGGGGAGTAAACTGGTAAACAGTAGTGGCGGTGCACTGGAGAAGATTCAGAGTTCGATCATGAAAGTGAGTAGTGTTGCCTCTGAAATGGCAGAAGCTGCGCGGGAGCAGAGTAGAGGGATTGATCAGGTCAATTTAGCGGTTTCCCAATTGGATAGTGTTAATCAAGAGAATGCAGCGCTGGTGGAAGAGACTGCCGCTGCCAGTAGCTCCTTGAGTGAACAGGCTATAGGGCTTAGCTCTGTGGTCTCTACCTTTAAGCTCAGTCAGCGGACAGCAGATAGCTCACAGCAACGCAGTAGTTATAATCAGGAAATTTCCAATGCACGTTCTGCGCATCTGGCATGGAAGGGGAAGATCCGTGGTTTTCTGGATGGAATGACCTCCATGGATGAGAGTGAGGCCGTCTCTCACCATGACTGTGCCTTGGGTAAATGGCTGGATCGTGAGGCGCGTAAGAAATATGCTCATCTGGGGGCGATGGAGATACTTGATCGGGAGCATGAGAAGCTGCACCACCTGATTAGAGACATTGTTCAGAGTAAGAATAGAGGCGATCTGGAGGGGGTTGAGCAACTCTATCAGCAGATTGAACCGATTACTGCAGAGGTACTGCTTCAGCTGGATGAGATTGATGCTGCAGCTTCTGCTGCTGCAGAGGAGAATAGGTCAGTCACTGCATCATCTTCTGCGAGGCCTGCTACAAGGCCAGCAGCAAAACCCGTTATGGCGGAAGCTAGGGTGAAGCCCTCAGTGCAACAGAGTAGTACAGGAGCCAGCAGAGATTCTGAATGGGCTGAGTTTTAGGTCTCATTGCTATTGAATCAGGGTGAAAGTATGAGGATTGTTGTAAAATCCCCGCCTTTCCCTTTTATTTACCGGTAAATCGATGTCTAAGAAGGTCCTGATCAAAACATTCGGCTGTCAGATGAATGACTACGACTCCGCCCGTATGGTGGAGCTGTTGGAGAAGTCTCACGGCTACCAACGCACTGAAAACCCTGAAGAGGCAGATCTGCTGCTGCTCAATACCTGCTCAGTGCGGGAGAAGGCACAGGAGAAGGTCTTCTCTCAGCTGGGGCAGTGGCGGCCACTGAAAGAGAAGCGTCCCGGTGTATTAATTGGTGTTGGTGGCTGTGTTGCCAGCCAAGAGGGGGCGGCGATCCGTAGTCGAGCACCATTTGTTGATCTGGTGTTTGGGCCACAGACCCTGCACCGTCTGCCAGAGATGGTGGATAGTGCCAATCAAAACCACAAGGCGGTGGTGGATGTCTCCTTCCCAGAGATCGAGAAGTTTGACCGCCTGCCAGAGCCACAAGCCGCTGGGGTGAGTGCACATGTCAGCATTATGGAGGGGTGTAGTAAGTACTGCACCTTCTGCGTGGTGCCGTACACGCGCGGTGAAGAGGTGAGTCGTCCATTCGATGATGTAATTGCTGAGGTTGCGGGGCTACTGGAGCAGGGGGTTCGAGAGATCTCTCTGCTGGGGCAGAATGTAAACGCCTACCAAGGGGTGATGGAGGATGGAGAGATTGCGGATCTTGCTACCCTGCTCCACTTTATCGATGCAATGGACGGGGTGGGTCGTATTCGCTATACCACCTCACACCCCACGGAGATGACCCCTGCACTGATTGAGAGCTACGGTGAGGTCTCTTCGTTGGTGAGCCACCTTCATCTTCCTGTACAGAGTGGATCAGACCATATTTTGGCGATGATGAAGCGTAACCACACGGTGCAGGAGTACCGCTCTATTATCCATCAGCTGCGGGAACAGCGTCCTGATCTCAGCCTCTCTTCTGACTTTATTATCGGCTTCCCCGGTGAGACGGAAGAGAACTTCATGGAGACAATGGCGCTGATTGCAGAGTTGCGTTTTGACCGCTCCTTCAGCTTTATCTACAGTCCACGCCCCGGAACTCCCGCCTCAGACCTGCCTGATGATGTGCCTCATAAGGTAAAGCAAGAACGTCTTGCCAGACTGCAAGAGCGCCTGAATCAGATTGCGATGGAGATCAGTCGTGAGATGGTGGGCAGTGTGCAGAAGGTGCTGGTTGAAGGCCCCGCGCGTAAAGGGCCGGGTACTCAGGTGGCAGGGCGTACCGAGAACAATCGAGTGGTCAATTTTGATGGCCCACTTACGCTTACCGGAGAGTTTATCGAGGTGAAAATTACCGAGGCGCTGCCCAACTCTCTGCGTGGCGAGCGGGTCGAATAGTGGAGGCTGTAACGCTGAGATTAGAGCCGGTTGATAGCGAACGGCTGATTGCCCTCTGTGGTGAGGCCGATGCCCATCTGCGACAGATTGAGGGGCGACTGGGGGTGGAGATCAACTACCGAGGTAACCAATTCCGCATCGCGGGGGATCAACAGTCGATTGCTCTGGCGCAGCAGGTGCTGGAGTCACTCTATGCTGAGAGTGAGCATCAAGAGATTGCTGCGGATGGCCTGCATCTACTGCTGAATGAGGTGCAGATGGAGCTAGAGGCGCAAGAGGATGAAGAGGCGGCTGAGGTAGAGCGCTCCATTCCTGAAGTCAGTATCAAGACCCGTAAGCGGGTGATCCGTCCGCGTGGTCCGCGTCAGCGCCGCTACATGCATCAGATTGTGACCCGTGACCTCAGCTTTGGTATTGGCCCAGCAGGTACCGGAAAGAGTTATCTAGCGGTGGCAAGTGCTGTCGATGCACTGCAGAGGGAGGAGGTGAAGCGGCTGGTGCTGGTGCGCCCTGCGGTAGAGGCGGGTGAGAAGCTGGGTTTCTTGCCGGGGGATATGGCAGATAAGATCGACCCCTATCTGCGTCCGCTCTATGATGCTCTTTACGAGATGCTGGGGTTTGAGAAGGTCGGCAAGCTGATCGAGCGCAATGTGATCGAGGTCGCACCTCTCGCCTTTATGCGTGGGCGCACCCTTAACGACTCCTTCATCATTCTGGATGAGGCGCAAAATACCACGGTAGAGCAGATGAAGATGTTTCTCACCCGTATCGGTTTTGGCTCTACAGCCGTGGTAACCGGTGATGTGACCCAGGTTGATCTACCGCACCACACCCAGTCTGGGTTGCGCAATGCGGTTGAGGTGTTGCAGGGGGTCGATGAGATTGGCTTCACCTTCTTTCAGTCAGTGGATGTGGTGCGTCACCCGCTGGTGCAGCGGATTGTGCGTGCATACGATGGAGAGAATATCTGATGGAGCTGGTGCTACAGCAGGCGGTTGAGGTGGACAATCTGCCGGATGAGGCACAGTTCAGGTTGTGGGCAGAGCGTGCAGTGGCGCAGCTGGGGGCAGAGGTGCTGGGGGAGTTGGTGGTTCGTATTGTCGACGAGGCGGAGAGTGCTGAGCTGAATCAACAGTATCGACAGAAGAGTGGCTCCACCAATGTACTCTCTTTCCCTTTTGAGGCCCCGCCAGGGGTGCCAGTGGAAGAGCTACCGCTGGGCGACCTTGCGATCTGTGCTCCGGTCATTATCCGAGAGGCGCAACAGCAGGGGAAAACAGAAGCGGCACACTGGGCCCATATGGTCGTGCATGGGGTGCTGCATCTGCTGGGGTTAGACCATATCGATCCGCAAGAGGCGGAGAATATGGAGGCGAAAGAGGCGGGGATTCTTGCATCACTTGGCTTCTCCGACCCCTATGCGTAAACTATGCGTTATTGTTTGAATAAAATTCCCCCTTCATGAATAGTAAAGACCGACCTACCATCGGTTCTTGGTTTCGTGCTCTGTTTGGTCGTGCACAACCCCAGGGACCCGCTAATAAAGATCAGTTGATCGAAATTCTCCGTGCTGCCCATTGGCAGCAAATTCTGGATGTCGACAGTCTGGCGATGCTGGAGGGGGCGTTACAGTTCTCTGAAATGCAGGCGCGAGATATTATGATTCCCCGCTCACAGATGGTGGTGGTGGGCGTGGAGGAGTCGCCAGAAGAGTTTCTTCCTGTGGTAATCAAATCGGCACACTCGCGTTTTCCGGTGATCGGTGAGAGCCGTGATGAGGTGGTCGGCATACTGCTCGCCAAGGATGTGCTGCACTGGCGAGAGGAGGAGGGGCGTTTCAATCTACGAGAAAACCTGCGTCCTGTGGTTTTTATCCCTGAGAGCAAACGGCTCAATGTCCTGCTGAAAGAGTTCCGTTCCAGTCGCAACCATATTGCCATTGTGGTCGACGAGTATGGTGGGGTGGCGGGTATGGTGACGATTGAGGATGTGTTGGAGCAGATTGTGGGGGATATTGAGGATGAGCATGACCTAGAGGAGGGGCTGATTCATCGTCACACCGCAGTGCGTCACACGGTGAAGGCGGTGACCCCAATAGAGGAGTTCAATGAGTACTTTTCAGCTTCGCTGAATGAGGAGGGGGTTGATACGGTCGGTGGGCTGTTGATTCGTCGTCTGGGACATCTTCCGGTGCGTGGCGAGAGTCTGGAGATTGAGCGCTTCCGCTTTAAGGTGCTGCGTGCGGACAATCGTCGAATACATCTGCTGCAGGTCAACGTCTCTCCACTGGAGCCACAAAAAATCTCAATGGAGCCTGTTGCTGAAGGTGAGTAGTGGCTTGCGCTATCTGCTGCTGTTGTTAGCGGGAGGGGCGTTGCCGCTCGCCTTTGCGCCATTTGAACAGGTTTGGATCGCCCCACTCTCTGTGGCTGTGCTGTTTTGGTTCTGGTCACAGGCTGCGTCACATCAGCTTGCGGCAAGAGGTGGTTGGTTTTTTGGGGTCGGGTTGTTTGGGGTTGGCGCCAGCTGGATACAGGTCAGTATTATCCAATTTGGTGGGATGAACCTGCCGCTCTCGCTATTGATGACCGCACTCTTTGTTGCGGGAATGGCGCTGTTTTTTGCGCTGCAAGGGGGGCTACTCTTTGCCTTGAGAAAACGTCTTCCTGACTCAAAAATGGTGCTGTTTCCGCTGCTTTGGGTGGGGTTTGAGTGGTTGAGAAGTTGGCTCTTCGGTGGTTTTCCCTGGTTACTGCTGGGGCATACGGCCCCCGGCACCTTCTACCAAGGGTTGGCACCGTGGCTGGGTACTTTCGGAGTCTCCCTGTTTATCGCTTGGATTGCGCTGTTGTTGCTGCGCGGAGTGGTCGAGCCTAAACGGCGTTTAGTGCTGAGTGGGCAACTGCTGTTGCTGCTGGGGATTGCATGGGGCAGTAGCCAGCAGCAGTGGAGTGAGCCGCACGGTGAGCCTCTGAGTGTGGCGCTGGTACAGGGAAATATTGCCCAAGATCAGAAGTGGCGCCCAGAAAACCTCTCCTCTACCTTACAGCGTTACCGTAGCGTAACGACGCAGAGCGAAGCGCGTCTGGTGATCTGGCCGGAGACCGCAATCCCCGCCTTCCGACAGCAGGTGGATCGCCTGTTTCTACAGCCACTCTCTCAGCAGCTAAAGGAGGAGGGGCGCAGCTTAATCAGCGGGATTCCGCTGCTGGAGTTGGAGTCAGAAGAGGGGGAAAGTAATCGCTACTATAATGGGGTATTAACCTTGGGGCTGGATCAAGAGCGTAATCCTGTAGCCTATCGCAAGCGTCATCTGGTGCCAATGGGGGAGTACCTGCCGTTCAGTGATCTGCTAGATCCGCTGTTCGACTTTTTGCAGATCCCTTTCTCATCATTTTCAGCGGGCAGTGCCGAACAGTCTCCGATCTTGGTTGCAGGGCATCAGCTCTCTCCTACGGTTTGCTACGAAATCGCTTTCCCCGAGCTGGCCTTCTCACACCTGCCTGAGGCTGGAGTTTTGGTCACAGTGAGTAATGATGGTTGGTTTGGTGGCTCTCTGGCACCGGATCAGCATTTACAGATTGCACGTATGCGTGCGTTGGAGGCGGCGCGTCCCGTGCTACGGGCAACCAATACGGGCGTTACAGCGGTAATCGGTGCGGATGGCGTGATACAGCAGCAATTACCTCGTTCGGAGTATGCTGTGCTGGAGGTGGTCGTGCAACCGGTGCGTGGCGTAACCCCCTATTTGTATTGGTCTTCAATGGCTTTCCTATGAAAAGTTAAGAAATAAAATGAAGAAAGTATAAAAAAGTGATTGATTTATAGTGGGGAACTCCTCTAGAATCAAAATCTGTCTAAAAAGTGCGTTTTTTATGCGCTTGCATTCAAGAAACTTCTTTTATACAATGCACGCGCTCTGTCAAATAGGGCTAAGAAATTATATAACACCATGACACGTCAAAGAACACTAAAAAACCAAGTCCACTCTACAGGTATTGGACTGCACTCTGGGAAAAAGGTCCACCTCACGTTGAGACCCGCTCCAGAGAATACCGGTATCGTGTTCCGCCGTGTCGATATGGCAAACAGTCCGCATATTGCAGTCTGTCCCACCTGTGTAGGCGATACCCGCCTCTCCACCACCCTGATGAAAGATGGGGCGACCATCTCTACCATTGAGCACCTGATGTCGGCCTTCTCTGG
>JABGQL010000135.1:3534-7920 GCA_018648825.1 Gammaproteobacteria bacterium | reverse complement strand
AAACTAAACGGCTAATCTTCGTCCTTAGCGACGATTGTAACTGTAGGGGCGTGCTGTTGTCGCAGGCTGATCGCCCTCTTCTCCAGAAGCTCCAACCTTTTGCTCAGAGAGTTCTGAATGAAGGCTATATAGCTTTTGTAAAATCTCATCCACCTCCTTCTCACGCTCAACAGAGACGCTCTCCTTTTCTATTGTAGTAGGGGCGGCGATGGGTTGTTGAGTGACTGCAGTGGAGGGGGTATTAATGGCGGGTTCCTGTGCTACAGGTGTGGGTACAGGGGCTGCAACAATAATCTGTGGCTGCTCCTTCTGTTCTAGCCGCACCTCCAGCTGTGTTATTTTCTGCTTTAGATCCTGCTCCATCTTGCTGAAGGTAGCTGTGAGTGACTCATTTTGTTGTGCACGTGCCCGTTCACTGTTGAGTTGGTTTTTGGTCTCATCCAGATAGACTTTAAGTGAGCGCTGTTCTTCGATTAGTCGCGCCAAACTGCGCTCCATCAGCGCAAGTTCCTGTTCACTACGCAGCCGTTCCCGTTGGGTATCGAGCAGTAGCTGCTGGGTCAAGTGCTCAGTCGTCTTATTATCGACAGCTGCTGGTGCTGGGGTTGAACTCTGTGAGGTAGGCCAGATAAAAATAGTGAGTGTGGCGAGTGCAGCCACCAACAGCGTAATATTGAGTATCACCAGCAGACGGTGAGTGTTGTAGGTCTGCTTCTGTTCACGCCCCTCTGTAGCCTCCTGAATTGCACTGCGTGTTGCTTGGTGGGCAAACTCAATGGCATCCAATGATGCTTGTGCTGCCTCTTGTGCCGCCTCTGCTGCAAGACGTGCTTGGCTTCCCTCTGCATCTATCTCCAGCTGAGAGACGGCCTCTTGAGTGCTCTGTTGGCTCTCTTTTGCAGATTGGGTGGAGAGCTTCAGTTGCTCTGTCGTATGTTCTACAGTTTTTTGCTGCTGTATGACCTCGGCTGCTGCCCCAGTTGGTGGCGTAGTGTTGCTTGTAGCGGTGCTCTCTGTATGCGACTCTGGCGTTTCAGCTGCAGGAGGCTCTGGTTGTGAAACAGGTTGGGGGGGTGGAGCGGGAGATGTAGGGGGCTCTTCTAAAGGAGGAGCTGTTGCAGGATCTTTTTGTTGCTGGCGCTGCTGGTCAGCCCGTTTACGAATAAACGAGTCAAGATTAAAGTGCGCGTTAGGTGGTTGCTCCATCGAATAAGATTACAGGCTCATCAGCTGCTGGCGTAGGGCAGCAGTCTGTTGCTTCAGGGTCTGTGTGCGCTCAAAAAGGTGGCTGCTGTCACGGTCCTGGATACGGCTCTCTGAGGCATCCATAGCGTGCCCCATCGCCTCAAGGTCAGCCATCCCTTTACGGGTGAATTCGAATGCCTGATGGCTGGCTTGGCGTGCAGAGCGAGTGGCTTGCAGAGCGCGTTCGGCAGCGAGGTTGGTGGCAGCGATATAAGTGTGGGTCTGTTCAATGGCGAGATGGGCCTCTTCTGCACTTTTCTGTGTCTCTTCAGCGATGACTTGGGCATTGCGGTCGGCATCTTCAGCGGCTTGGAGTGCATCCTGACTATACTCAGTGGCAGTAAGGGCAGCATCCGTAGCGCGTTCGACCTCCCCAGCAATGCGGTAATGGGGATTTCCCTGTATTGTATCGACTTCAGCCATGGCTGTCTCCTCGGAGTGTGAATGAGGTGGTGTAGAGGGGGGCGTTTGATGTACTGGCTCAGGCTGAATGAATACCTTATGCTCATCGGGGGGGGCATGTACCCCAGCGCTCCAGACGTTTTCTATTTTGTCGATGGTCACGTCTTGTTTGCTCTCAGTGTTCAAAGGTTAACCCATTGTTGTCTATTGTCATATTTTCGGCACGCTAGTGGTGTTTGCTGCCTTTTAGCTGTATCGAGCAAAAAATATGCCAAGACCTTAATTAAAGAACATGGGTTTGCAGTCGATAGTGGTTAGGGGTATATTAATCAGTGGCTTCTTATTAAGTGTTATTCTAGGGGTCTTTTATTGAATATTGGAAAAGGGTGGTGAAGTGGATAGAGTATTGATACTCAGTTTTCAGCCGCAGTCAGGAAAGAGCACGGTGGCACTACAGTTGACCGATGCCTATCGTCAACAGGGGCGATCTGTGGTGTTAATGGACTACACCGCAGATCAAGTGGCCCGTGTTGCACTGGATGAACGGTCAGCAGCTGATTGTGTGGGGGTGCGAGGGGTCGCTGCAGGTAAAGAGGTGCACATGCTCTCCAAAGTTTGGGCGGAGGAGGTGGATGATTTTGAGACCGTCATCGTCGACACGGCCTGCCGCCTAGAGCCCGCACGGCTTGACTATCTATTGCGACAGATTAACAGCGTGCTTTTGGTTGTTGATGTCAGCCAAATTCATCTGGGAGAGTTTGAGCAGCAGTTTAGTGAGTTGATCAAACGTATCCGAATGGTGCGCAGCCGATTGGTGGTTATCGCTACCCACTGTGCGGACCAAGGTCTATTAAAAGTGGTGCAGTTGCGCCAAAAATTGGATCAGTTTCAGATTCCCTTGGTGATGAAACTGGAGCAGATGGCAACACCGTCACAGATTGAGTCACTGGCACAGATGTTGCTCAGTGAAGAAATGAGGGTAGACTCTGTGTCAGGAAACCGTCTGGGGCGGGCGCTCCATACCGCAACGGTTCGAGCAGGCTCCATGGTTGGAGCTGTTGAGACCCTCTCTGAGATTGCAGAAGAAGTTAAGCAGAGCTTGGGAAGTGAGTGTGCTGATGAAGAGATAGAGTCTCTGGCGCACCCCTCTGTGGCAATGGAGTCGCTACAGGAGAAAAACAGGCTGCTTGCAGAAGAGAATGAGAGATTGAGGCGCTCCTGATCAGGCGCGTGATTAATCGACAAGAAAATTTGACAGGAGAATAGGTAATGGCAAATCCAGCAACAATGACCATGGTTGAAGGTGGGCGTGAACTACAGGAAGTCGCAAAGAGCAAGCCGCCAGAAGAGGAGCAGATTGTAAAGCATGCCTCTACTGAAAAGGCGGCGGTTGGGGCCAATGTCGCGGCCAGAGATGCTGAAGAGGTTTCCGCTGTCTCTAATCTGGCAGCAGAGATTCTGACTGAAGCGGCTGAGGTGGCTAAAGAGCAGACCAGCTACGCAGTTGAGGTGACAGTGCTGGCAGAGCGGGTTACTGGGTTGGCTAATGAGGCTGCGGCACGTGCCCATCAGGCCCGTCAGCGTGCTGAAGAGTCCACTGCTCAGGTGCGTATGGTGATTGAGCAGGAGCGCCAGATCGCGGGTCATGCCAATCAGGCCGCATTAGAAGCAGAGCAGGTGACTGCACAGGCACAACAGGCTACACAGCAGGCAGAGCAGGCTATTGATCATGCACGCACGGCAACCATGGAAGCCAATGAGGTGATTGGTGAAGCGCAGCAGATCTCTGAAGAGACCCAGAAAGCGACGAACTATGCAAAGCAGGCAACCAGCAAGGCACTCGATGCTATTCGAGGGATGGATAAGATCAGTGGAGATGTAGAGCAAGTTTCTGAGGATGTGGCTCATACCATCAACTCTGCATTCAGTGAGGACCCTGCGCAGAAGCACCTGATCCGTACCAAGACGGATAATCTTAAGTTACGAGCGGAGCAGCTGCGTGCGCAGACCCAGGGTATGCGTGAAAAGATTGCTGCTGCACGTGGTGCATAGAGGTTAAGGTAAATTGATGTAGCGTACCAATTGTTTTGGGTGATAGAATTAGTTACAATTCAGTGAGTCATTAAATAATACTTAGGATAAAGTGATGAGCACCTACAGAGTCATGGTGACCGATGATGATAATTTCACATTGGTGATGTACAAAAATATATTCAATAAGTCTGATGCTATACAGTTAGATTGTTACTCACAAGGTGAGGAGGCTGTAGCTGCTGCTGATAAGATGAGCAGCAATGGGGAGTCTTATAACTTAGCGCTGATTGATATGCGTATGCCTCCTGGTATTGATGGCTTGGAGACTGCAATAAGGATTCGCAAGACAAACCCAAACATGCAGCTCGCCTTCGTATCTGGGTATAGCGATAATATTGCAGATAAGATTTCTGCTTCTCTCGATGGAAAAATTCTCTGGTTTGCGAAGCCCTTCAAGAGTAGTGAGCTATACCAAGCGGTATACGAGTGTTGTTTGACAGGGGAGTGGGGTGAAGAACCATCCCGGCTCTACGCTATTTAGTAAGCGTTATTGTCACTTTACAGTGTGGCTTTTGCGTTAACAGAAAGGGCCTCAATGATGAGGCCCTTTCTATTTGTTAAATGTCTATATTTGATAATATAGACATGTTTATGAGTTTATGAGTTTATGAGTTTATGAGTTTATGAGTTTATGAGTTTATGAGT
>JABGQL010000135.1:0-3434 GCA_018648825.1 Gammaproteobacteria bacterium | reverse complement strand
TATGAGTTTATGAGTTTATGAGTTTATGAGTTTATGAGTTTATGAGTTTATGAGTTTATGAGTGGTGGCTGTCTGTATGAAAGTGCCTCCTCTTATTGTTAAGCAAAGATAACCTGAACCTATCGTGCAGCTCAGAAGCTTAGGTGGCCCCAGAGTCTCCAAAAACTTCAGCAAATAAACGCCAGTAAATTTGAATTGAGGAAATAACTATGATGAATGCAATGACAGGTGCAACAATCAAAGCCGGTGCAGTAAAGACTGCAGCAGGAAGCACCGCAGCAAATGGGGTGACACTTGGCGCTGGCGCCAATTTGGCGAACTCCGCCATGGTTGGAAAGGGCGCGGTCATTGGCAGTTGTGCGGAAGTGATGCCGAAAGCCCAGATTGGTCGTGATGCCTTTATCGGTACTGATGCTACTATTCATAATGATGCAATCATTGGTAAAGGCGCGGTTATTGGTCATGATGCAACTGTCGGAAAAGGTGCGGTTGTAAAGAGTGGGACCATCGTAAAGAGTGGAGCTATTGTCGGCAAGGGGGCAACTGTCGGCAAAAATGCAACCGTTGGTAAAAATGCTATTGTTCAAAGTGGTGCAAAAATTCAAGACGGTGCCTCCGTTAAAGGCGTTGTAGGTAAGGCGGGTGCAGCGGGTGGAAAAGCCGCAGCGGCAGGTAAAGCGGGTGTTGCAGCTGGTGGCGTGAAATCGGCAACATCTAAGGTTGCATCGGCAACGCTCTGGAATGGTAAAGGTTTAAGTTTAGGCTTTGGTTTAGGGTTGGGTGCATGGGGGCCGGTAGCAGCCATTGGAGTGTTGGGTGCGGGTACATATTACGGTTACTACTACTACCGCAAAAGAAAGGTCATGAGTGATGACTTTAGTGAAGAGACAGCAGCATCTGCAATTGCAGCAGCAGAGAGAGCGGTTGAGCGAAAAGTGCTGGCTGATGCTCAGAAAGCGGCGGCAGAGGCAAGAAGAGCAGCAGCAGAGATGAAAGCGGCAGCCGATGCAGAGAGAAAAGCAGCGGCAGCCGATGCAAGAAAAGCAGCAGCAGACAAAAAAGCGGCAGATGATGCAAGAAAGTCTGCAGCTGCTGAGTCAAAAAAGGCGGCAGCGGATAAAAAAGCAGCCGGTGATGCAAGAAAGGCAGCAGCAGTCGATAAAAAGACGGCCGCTGCTGACAAAAAGACCGCCGCTGCTGATAAAAGAGTAGCGGATGATGCAAGAAAGTCCGTTTCCGCAGATATGGAGGCCATTAAAGCCATGCAGTCTGTAGCAACGGAGCCTGCAGCAGTTGAGGATGATAAAAAGAAGAAGTAGTACCAACGAAGCTGGCGCCTAAGTAAAGCGCTGCTCTTGAATGCCGAACACTCCGGCAACCTGAAAAGGTTGTCGGAGTGTTTGGTTTAGGGAGGGTGCTTTTAAGTAAGAGGGGGGTTAAGCATCATCAAGCACCTCTTGCAGATAGGTGAGTAGCTCTTCAACCAGTTCAGGGACCTGTTGTTCATTCTTGGTCGCATTGTTGACCTCGGTTCCTAGGCGCGTCATCTCGGGGTAACCGAACGGCATTCCATACCCTTTGGTGACATGAGAGACCTCTCTGATTTGTACCCAGTCGCCCGCTAGATAGGCCTGCTCCAGTTCGCCGCGATTACCCTTGAGGTTTTCATAGAAGAGCACCAGCAGCTCTTCATTGACCATCTCATCCGTTTCACCGGTCTGGTGTCTTCTGCGTGTATCACTTGGGGGGGCAGAGGTGGCTGCAGCATCATCCAGTACCTCCTGCAGGTAGGTGAGTAGCTCCTCAACCAATTCAGGAACCTGTTGTTCGTTTTTGGTTGCATTGTTGACTTCTGTTCCTAGGCGGGTCATCTCAGGGTAGCCGAATGGTATACCGTACCCTTTGGTGACATGGGACACCTCTCTGATTTGCACCCAGTTTCCGTCCAGATAGGCCTGCTCCAGTTCTCCACGATTACCTTTGAGGTTCTCATGGAAAAGCACCATCATCTCCTCATTAATCATCTCGTCAGGTACGCCAGTCTGATGTCTCCTGCCTGTATTGAATGCACTATTTAGCAAGCCCGCCTCTATCTCTTCGGCCTCTATCTGTACTGTGGTGAGGTAGGGTTTGATGGCTTTACGCAAGTCCTCACTGTGGAAGGGTTTTGCGAGGAAACCATTGCTTCCCGCCTCCTCAAAGGCCTCTCGGTGCTCCTGCATTACATTGGCAGTAACTCCGATAATAGGCGTGTCGATCCCCTTTGAGCGCAAGGTTCGGGTTGCTTCGATGCCATCCATGATAGGCATCTGCATATCCATTAAAATCAGATCAAAGTGCTGGCTGCAAGCGAGTTCTACAGCCTCTTGACCGTTGTGGGCTGGGGTGACTGTGGCGCCTATCTGCTCTACTGAGCGGCGCTCCAGAGCCATCAGGGCAGGTGTGTCTTCGGCAATCATTACCTCGCCAGTATATTTTTCAGTCAGAACTGATCCAGCGGCCTTCTCTTCACTGGAGAGAATAGGTTGATCGCTGGGTTGGTAGGGGAGGGTGACCAAGAAGGTTGAGCCTTCCCCTTGTGTGCTGGATGCCTCAATGTGACCGTCCATCAACTGGGCAAGATTCAAGGAGATGTAGAGCCCTAATCCACTGCCGCCAAAGCGTCTGGAGATGGTGCCATCCGCCTGTTCAAAGCGACCGAAGAGTTTACGCACCTGATCGGGAGTCATGCCGATGCCGGTATCTTTGAGCTCAAAAAAGAGATGCTCATCATCTGACCAAGTGGTCAAGGTTACGTTGCCCTCTTCGGTGAACTTGATGGCATTACTTAACAGGTTAATTAAAATTTGCCCAATACGTTGTGAGTCACCCAATAGTTGGTGCGTTTGTTCCTCTTTCTGGCTGAAGAACAGTTCAATGCCCGCATCTTGTGCATTCACTGAGAGCATCTGTTGAAGATCTTTCAGTAGTTGCCCCAGGTCATAGAGGGTCTCATCAATGGTGAATTTACCCGATTCGATTTTGGAAATATCGAGGATGTCATTGACCAGTGCTAGCTGGTGTTTTCCTGCGCTGTAGATCGACTGTAGTATCTGTAGGTGCTCAGGGTTTGTGAGCTGTTCAGACAAGTATTCACTGTTTCCAATGATGGAGGTGAGCGGGGTGCGCAGCTCATGGCTCATGGTGGCAAGGAAATCACTTTTTGCCTTAAATATCGCCTCTAATTTCTTATTGTTGTTGTTGATCCAGCTGCGAGCCATAGTGCGTGCGGCGAGAAGAATCTCTTCACGATTGAAAGGCTTCTGTATATAGAGCACATTATCTTGTGAAAACTCACTGATCTCATCCAGACTACGGTCTGAATGGGCCGTCACAAAGATGATGCAGATTCGTTCATCCAGCTCACGTAACAGTTTTGCAGTCTCCAGACCATC
>JABGQL010000151.1 GCA_018648825.1 Gammaproteobacteria bacterium | reverse complement strand
TTTAAGGTATAGCAGATACAGAAACAGCACAATTAGCGCAGCGGCAAACCCTGCCAAAGCCGCACGCGTCTCTGTCTGCCACAGACCAAATAGCCCTACCAAAAACACTAATAGAAAATAGTACTGCTTTCGCCCTATATCTTGCCACTGAAAACGATGACGGGCATCTTGCTGTAGGTTAACCGGAAGCCAGAGCATCATCAACACAGGAAGAAACAGAATCAGATAGTTAGCATAGAGATTTGTATTTCCGAAGGTTGATTTTGGACGACCTGTATCTTGGGCTACCCCTTCCAAAACGGCATAGATAACCGTTATCCCAGCCACCATCATCAGCTTCTCTAAAGCATCAATATCCTTTACACAACGAACAATATAGGCTGCCCACATCATATACATCAGGTGGATCGACACTTCATGTTCAAGCAGGTAGTTATAACCACTGCCATGTAACATTAACCCTGGCAGGGTGGCTAGGATCGGTAGTGACAGCAACAGTAGCCAACCCACTGGGGTTGGCGCTATCTCTTCTCTTTTCTGTTGAAAAAACACATCTACAAAAATAAATAGTAGAGAGACGCAGACAAATAGCAGGAAGGTTTTGTAGATATTCACCCGTGCAAAAAGGTCACCGGTATCCCAAACCATAATCAGTAAGGCTATTGCTGGCAACCAGTAGAACCATTGAGTGGCGGAGCCTTTTGTTAGCCTGCCAATAGGGTAGAGGTTCCTGCTTTAGGTAAGTTACTCTTTTCTGGTAGCCGCTTATTCGTCATAACACTCTAATCTCTTGGTGGCATATAGCCCAAACTACGCTTTGTTGGTAGTGGCATATAGTACCTTCTTCCCGGCACCAGTGTAAGCGCCCTTAAACCGATCTGCACGATAAATCTACGCTACATTCTAAGTTGCGAATGATCTGTTGGAGCTGAGTTGATCTAAAAATGGGGTGCACTGCGTACAGCTGAACAACAAAAGTGGGAAAGAGCATTACCTGGATTTAAATCGGCAATTACAGGGCTATCACCTGGGAAGTTTTTGAGAAACTAAGATAGGTAGTGTCGCTTGACCGGCCTGTAGGCCGATAAAATGAGCGATTTTTTGGCTGTTTTGGAGGGTAACAAACGCTGTTTTTCAGGCTATTTAAAGTGAGGAGTGGGCAGGATTAGGGGCGATTTAAGGGTAAAATGTACATCGGCCTAGTGGTTTCTCACTATCAATTAAGTAAAAAAAAGCTGGATTTGTTGTTTTTTGTGGGGTATGATTTCGTCACTTATTGCGTTGATTGGTTGCATTGGGAGATGCGCTGTAATGTATTGATATTGAGATCGTGAAACGGTCCTGCAAAGCCGTAGACATTAGTTTAAATATCTATTTCGGGGCGTAGCGCAGTCTGGTAGCGCACCGGCATGGGGTGCCGGTGGTCGGAGGTTCGAATCCTCTCGCCCCGACCAGTTTATTGGTTCCGACCCTGTTAGATTTGTGCACTTCCGAATGACGGAGGTGGGCGCAGAGCGCCTCCCCTTCAGGGATCGAATCCTCTCGCCCCGACCAACTCCGTGGCTTAACTCTTCTCTGCCTTATTTTCTTGACTACTATCTTCCATTGACACTGGACTTCTATCGTTATCTGAGGATAATTTCCCTCTCAAAATTTTTGGTATTTCTCAGTTAAAAAAACAAGGATTGAATCACCATGGAAAGCTTCATTCAGGAGATGTTCGCCGAGCGTATTGGCGGTAACCAGTTTGGTAAGGACACCAATATCTACAAGTTTGAAAAGATCAAACGGGCCAAGCGTGCAGCGATGGAGGCCAGCCCAGATGTAGAGATGATCGATATGGGGGTTGGTGAGCCGGATTGGATGGCAGAGCCTGAAGTGGTGGAAGTGCTCTACAAAGAGGCGAAGAATTGGGAGAACCGTGGTTACACCGATAATGGTGTGCAGGCGTTTAAGGATGCGGCAGCCCGTTATATGGATAACGTCTTCGGGGTCAAGGGGCTGGATGCGGTCAATGAGATCAACCACGGTATTGGCAGTAAGCCAGTGCTGGCGCTGTTGCCGATGGCCTTTATCAATCCCGGTGATATCACCATCATGACTACCCCCGGCTATCCGCTGCTGGGCAGTACCACTAAAGGGTTGGGGGGCGAAGTGGTGAATCTACCACTGTTGGAGGAGAATGACTTCCTACCTGATCTAGATGCGCTGACCGATGATGAAAAGCGTCGTGCAAAGATCCTCTGCTTGAACTATCCAAATAACCCAACGGGCGCCGTTGCAACCGAGGCGTTCTACAAAAAGGCGATCGCCTTTGCCAAAGAGCATGATGTCGTCATCATCTCCGACGAGGCCTACGCTGCGTTGATGTTTGATGGTGAGAAGCCGCTCTCCTTCCTCAGTGTAGAGGGGGCGAAGGATGTCGGTATTGCCATTCAGTCGCTCTCCAAGGCCTACAACATGACTGGCTGGCGTCTCGCCTTTGTGGCGGGTAATGAGCTGGTGGTGAAAGCCTTTGCCGCAGTGAAGGATAACAATGACTCCGGTCAGTTTGCGGCGATTCAGCATGCCGGTGTCTACTGTCTCGACCACCCTGAGATTACCGAAAAGACTGCGGCCAAGTACTCTCGTCGTCATAACCTGTTGGTGGATGCGCTACGCAGTGCAGGCTTTACCATCGACAAGCCCAAGGCGACCTTCTATCTCTACGTAAAGGCACCCAAATCCACCAAGGATGGTTCTATTACCTTTGATAGTGGTGAGGCGTTCTCGCAGTATCTGATCAAAGAGAAGATGATCTCTACTGTGCCTTGGGATGATGCGGGTAACTTTATCCGTTTCTCGGTCACCTTTATCGCCAAGGATGAGGCTGATGAAGAGCGGGTGATGGCGGAGATTAAGCAGCGTCTGGGTAGTGGTGAGTTTATTTTCGATTAGGTCGATACTGCTGTGATCTAAAAAGGCCCTCTTTGGAGGGCCTTTTTTCGTTATGCCTGCAGCGTTTTGCGAATATAGGGGGCGATATGCCCCTCAATCTCCTCATCACTCAATGGCGTATTGTCCTGGTGTGTGACCCAGAAGATATCCTCGGCACGCTCTCCCAGTGTTGTAATCTTGGCGGCATGGATGCGGATGTTACAGGCCATAAAGGTCTGGCAGAGGGTAGAGAGCAGGCCGGGGCGGTCCGTAGTATGTACCTCCAGTACCGTCTGCTGTTTGCGCTCATCTTGTCGAAATATGACACGCCCCTTGTTATGGAAATGTTTCTGATGGCGGGAGCGGCGGAAGGTGATCGGCTGATGGATTAGGGTCGGCTCGCTGATCTCGCTACGTAGCTGCTGTTCAATGCGTTGCAGTAGCTCTGGGTCGCTCAGCGTCTTACCATTCTGATCCAGTACGGTAAAGATATCGAGCGCATGGCTGTTCTGTGTGGTGTTGATGCGCGCTGCCTGTATATCGAGGTGTAGTGCCTCTAGGGTATGCACCAGAATTGCGAACAGGAACTGCTGATCTTTGTGGTAGATCAGAATTTCGCTCCCCCCTTGATGGCTCTTTTTGTGGAAGCAAATCAGTGGGCGCGGGGTATGGTTGAGGATCTCGGTGGTGTGCCAGCAGATCTCCTCTGCATCATGTTTCTGAAAGTAGTCATCACCCAGCCCCTCCCAGAAAATACCGATTGCCGTGGGGTTCATCTCCTGAGCGATCAACTGCTCCAGCGCCTGTTGACGAGTCTCTTCCCCATAATCGATCTCCAGTTCTGGGCGACTCAACAGTGCCGTGGTGGCATTATAGAGTTTGGTCAGCAGAGCGCTCTTGAAGTGGTTCCAGAGGGTCTTGTTGGTGGCGCGGATATCGGCAGTGGTGAGCAGGTAGAGCATATCCAGCCGTGACTGCTTGCCGACAATTTGGGCAAAGACCTCGATCTCATCCGGGTCATCAATATCTCGTCGCTGCGCAAAGGTGGACATCTGCAGATGCTGTTCAACCAGCCAGGCGATCTCATCGGCACTCTCTTGTTCGATCTGGTGGTGCTTGCAAAATGCCTGTACCACAGCAACGCCGAGTTGGGAGTGGTTGCCACCGCGCCCCTTGGCGATGTCGTGGAAGAGTCCGGCAATATAGAGTTGCTCGGGGTGTTTCAGCTGAATGATCAGGTCGCTGAGGTGTGGGAGCTCCTCGTAATGCTCTGATACGGTCAGCCGGCGCAGGTTGCGTACTACAAACAGGGTATGTTCGTCGACCGTATAGGCGTGGAACAGGTCATGCTGCATCAGCCCGATGATCTTCTCAAACTCTGGTAGGTAGGTGCCGAGCAGGCTATAGCGGTTCATGCGACGCAGGGTGTGGGTCAGCCCTGTGCCACAGCAGAACAGGCTGCTAAAAGTGCGGCGTGCCTCTGGGGTCTGCTGGTAGTGCTCGGCGATGCGTTGGCGATTGTTGCGGAGCTGGCGGATGGTCTCTGCGGTTACCCCTTTAAGGTTGGGTTCTGTCTGTAGCTTCTGGAACAGTGTCAGTGCCAGCCCTGGGTTCTGCTCCAGTGCATCGGGCTGTAGCAGGGTGAGGTAGCCACTGCGTCGGCCAAAGTGTGCATCGATGGGGTGTGGTTCACGCTGCTCTGGCGGTGTCAGCAGCTGCTCTTCAAAGAGCTGTAGCAGCATCTCATTCAGCCGGGAAAGCCCTCGAATGATGCGGAAGTAGCTGTGCATGAAGCCCTCAATACCACGACCGTTTTCATTGTCGATGTGGCCAAACTGCTGTGCCAGCTCTGGCTGGTGTTCGAATAGTAGTCGCTCTTCGGCACGGCCTGCGATCAGATGGAGGGCAAAACGGATCTCCCAGAGCCGCTCTCGTCCCGCATCCAGCTCGGCACATTCACTCTGGGTGAGGAAGTGGTGTTCTACCAGCTCTTTTAGGCCATCAGAGCCAAAATGGCGGTGGGTGACCCAGAGGATGTTCTGAATATCACGCAGCCCACCTGGCCCCTCCTTGATGTTGGGTTCGAGGTTGTAGGCGGTGTCATTGTATTTGCTGAGGCGGGCCTGCTGCTCATTGCGTTTGGCGATAAAGAAGGGGCCGCTGGCCCAGAAGTCATCCTGCTGGGTGGCGTGTTGCAGTTGGTTGAAATAGGCCTCACTGCCGACCAGCAGACGCGCCTCCAGCAGGTTGGTGGCGATGGTGACATCCTGTTGTCCCTCATCTATACAGCTCTGGATGGAGCGCACGCTATGACCAATCTGTAGCCCCAGATCCCACAGTAGGGTTACGAAACTGCCGATGGCGTTGTTGATGGCCTCATCTTCGGACTCTGCCAGAATCAGCAGATCAATGTCAGAGTGGGGGTGCAGCTCCTGTCGTCCATAGCCGCCTACGGCAATCAGTGCGCACTGTTGGCAGTGGGGGCCAATCTGCTGTTGCCACAATGTCTGTAGCAGCTCGTCAATGGTCTCACTGCGTCTGCGAATTAGTGTTTTTGCTGGGGTACCTTGGTGGAAGGCGTTGGCGATCTCCTCCTGCTCTTGTTGTAGCAGTGGGCGAACCTGTAGTGGATCGACTGGACCACGCTTCAATAGTGTAGTAAGCATCTCAGAAGTGACTGTAGAGGTGACCTTAGAGGTCATCTTCTTCAGTCCGTTTGGTCAGTACTTCAACTCCGCTCTCGGTGACCAGCAGGGTATGTTCCCACTGTGCGGAGAGGCTGCGGTCTTTGGTAGTAACAGTCCAGCCATCGTTGGGGTTGAGCTTGCAGTGGCGTTTGCCCGCGTTGACCATCGGTTCAATGGTAAAGGTCATCCCCGTCTCCAGAATGGGGCCGGTTCCCTTTTTGCCGTAGTGGAGCACCTGCGGCTCTTCATGGAATGCCTTGCCGATGCCGTGGCCACAGTACTCATGTACCACGGAGAAGTTGTGTTGCTTGGTGTATCTCTCAATGGTGTAGCCGATATCACCCAGATGGATGCCCGGTTTTACCAGAGCAATCCCTTGTAGCAGCGCCTCACGTGATACCTGTACCAGTCGCTGTGCGCGGATAGGGGGGGTGCCGAGCATAAACATCTTGCTGGTATCACCATGGTAACCATTCTTAATTACGGTGATATCGATATTGACGATATCGCCCCTCTTCAGTTTTTTGTCTCCGGGGATACCGTGGCAGATCACATGGTTGACTGAGGTGCAGATCGATTTGGGGAAGCCGTGATAATTAAGAGGGGCGGGGATCGCCTGTTGCTCATTCACAATGTAGTTGTGACAGATCTTGTCCAGCTCATCGGTGGTGATGCCGATCTGCACATGGGGTTCGATCATCTCCAGCGCCTCTGCTGCGAGACGGCCAGCAGTGCGCATTTTTTCGATCTCATCGGTGGTTTTTATGGTGATGCTCATGGGGGCTATTTTAACTGGGAATTAGGGGTGGTAGTAGAGAAAAACACATTGTATAATCCGCGCGCGTTTTGAATGCGCACTTTATTTCACACGTATGCTATCACTCTCTGTTCGGGTGTCTTCGCAAGAGGATTGGACAGCTAGCGCATACGGAGGCAAAACCCAAAACATTAAGGAAAAATATACTATGTCCGTTTCTATGAGACAAATGCTGGAAGCTGGTGTCCACTTCGGTCACCAAACTCGATTCTGGGACCCCAAGATGGCTCCGTACATCTTTGGCGACCGTAACAAAATTCATATCATCAACCTGGAAAAGACACTCCCTATGTTCCAGGATGCGATGAACTTCATCGGTGGTATCGCTGCCAAGAATGGCAAAGTCCTGTTTGTAGGCACCAAGCGTGCTGCACAGAAGACCGTCCGTGAAGAGGCAGAGCGCGCCGGTATGCCTTTCGTCAACCATCGCTGGTTGGGCGGTATGCTGACCAACTTCAAGACCGTGAAACAGTCGATCCGTCGTCTGAAAGAGATCAAGGCGATGAAAGAAGATGGTCGTATGGATCGTCTGACCAAGAAAGAGGGGCTGATGATGAGCCGTGAACTGGAGAAGCTGGAGCGTACGCTCGGTGGTATTCAGGATATGGGTGGTCTGCCCTCTGCAATCATGGTGATCGATACCGGTCATGAGGGTATTGCGATCAACGAGGCGAAGAAACTGGGTATTCCTGTAATTGGTGTGGTTGATACCAATAACAATCCAGAGTCGGTTGATTATGTGATTCCAGGTAATGATGATGCCATTCGCGCCATTCAGCTCTATGTACGTGCTGCTGCTGATGCGGTTGTTGATGCCAAGTCTGCCACGACTGTAGCTGCGGCTGCAGTGGCTGAATAAGGAGAGTCACAATGGCAATTACTGCAAGTCAGGTAAAAGAGCTGCGCGAGCGTACCGGCGCAGGGATGATGGAGTGTAAGAAAATGTTGGTGGAGACCGACGGTGATATCGATGCAGCAATCGATGCGCTGCGTAAATCCGGTCTTGCTAAAGCAGACAAAAAGGCCTCTCGTGTAGCGGCTGAGGGTCTTGTTGCTATCAGCGTCAGTGAAGATGGTTCTCGTGGTGTGATGGTTGAAATCAACAGTGAGACCGACTTTGTAGCGAAGAATGATGAGTTTGTTGAATTCGCTAGCCAAGTGGCTACTACGGTACTGGCTAACAACCCTGCGGATGTTGCTGCACTGAATGAGACCAACCTAGAGGGTGGTTCTACCACTGTTGAGGGGCGTCGTCAGGAGTTGATCGCCAAATTGGGTGAGAATATGGCCGTGCGTCGTTTCTCAGTAGTCGACTCTGAAGGGGGTGTGATCGGTTTCTATTCACATGGTGGAGGTATCGGTGTAATGACGGCTCTGCAAGGTGGTGATGCCGTGCTGGCCAAGGATGTCTCTATGCACGTTGCTGCAAGCAAGCCGGTTGCATTGGGTGAAGAGGATATTCCTGCTGAAGTGCTGGAGAAAGAGAAAGAGATCTTCGTTGCTCAGGCACAGGAGAGTGGTAAGCCTGCTGAGATTATCGAGAAGATGATCGTCGGTCGTATGAAGAAATTCGTTAACGAGATTACACTGTTGGGCCAGCCTTTTGTAAAAGACCCTGATGTGACAGTTGCTAAGTTGATGGACAACAACAGCGCCAAGATCGTCCAGTTCGCCCGTTTGGAAGTGGGTGAAGGGATCGAGAAGAAAGAAGAGAACTTTGCAGATGAGGTTATGGCCCAGGTTAAGGGTTAA
>JABGQL010000108.1 GCA_018648825.1 Gammaproteobacteria bacterium | reverse complement strand
TCGGTACAAGCACAGCTACAAAGGGCTGCGGTGAGGCTTAAGTTAATGACATTGGCATCGACTCCGGTGAGTCCTCCAAGCTTGCTTAGCGCATGGATTGCATCGCTATCATCCACTTTTACTACTCGGCTCGGAGTCTGCCCTTTCTCACCACTCTCTAAGGCTGTAGCAAGTTGTTGTACCCCCTGATGATACTGGCCAATCACCTGCTCAATCTGTTCAATCCACTCCAGCTCTTGTGAGGTGATGCCAGCTATAGCTCTAAATCGCCCCAAAACATCAGTGACCTGTTGATAATTCTCTTCAGCCAGTTTTCTATATTGATCGCTACCACTCAGTGCATATTTATTAATGTTATGCGTTAGGCCTCCATATCCCACCAAATCCTTTAGCTGCCACAACAACTTGATCTTATCTTCGCGCTTCTGTAACAGGCTTCGTTTAGAGAGTACTGCACCAACAACCTTTGAATCCATCTGCTGCAGGAACAGGGCTCGCTGATCTGCAGTTGCATTACTATAAAAGGCTTCCTGTTTGATCTCTTGATCAGAGATATAGCGGTTAACAGCACGCCTCTTCTCACTACTGATCTTGCCATTAGTGAATACAGCATTGAGCGCACCACGCTCCTGCCCTGCCCGCTCCTTCATCCACAGCAGTGCAACCAGTGCATTTAATTTTTTTGCTGCCGAAGAGTCGGTTACACCAATAGCCAACTGCTCAATCAGTTTCAGCGCCATCGAATTAACTTGAGAATAGTAGCCAAATGCTCCCGATTTTGGTTGTAATTGATCAACCGCCAACCTAACAGAGGCGCGCTGCTGTAACTGTTTACTGAGTTGCTGCAACTGCTGAACCACTTCATCCCCAAACTGGGCCGTATCAACCTCCTGCAGAGCACGTTTCAGCACAACCACTTTCTCATCGGCAACTATTCGCTGCGGGGTCAATTTTTCTCGATTGCTACTACCGCCACTGGCAATAAAGCCAGCAGTCATACCGCGCTCTACCGCAAAATTATGGGCAACCGCATCCAGTAACCGAGCAAAAGAGACACGCTCTACAACCTTCTCTACCTCAATTAGCTCAGCACGTTTATTTTGTGCGCTTTGTGTTGCCATCATCACCAACGCTATCATCGGTGGCAACAACATCACTCCAAGCTTAAATGGAATTGGCAAATCATGAATTTTGCGCAACATAAGTGGCTTCTCTCTACTGTTTTAATATGGCACTGATTGTGGGTAACATAAAGATTGAGCACAATACCCACAAAGCGCTATACATCCCTGTTATATCAGTTTTCTTATATTCAAAAACTGCACTCTAGGAGCTTGTCCGAGAATAGATAGCAGACAAAACAAAGGGGGGGGTAACGCCATGCATTACCCCCCCTTTTTCTATTTGCGCTACAAACCTCTGCTACAGGTCGTATCCACGCTCCTCATGAGAGGCGATATCCAACCCTTCAGTCTCTTCATCAAGAGTCACACGCAAACCATCGGTCATCATTGCGACCACCTTGAGAATGAGCCACGTCGCAAGCGCCGTATAGACTGCTGTTGCAACCACACCGATAAACTGCACCCACACTTGGTCAGCCATGGTCACCCCTTCAGCCAGCCCTTGCCCACTAAAGATACCCAGCTGGTCCGAAGCGAATACACCCGCCATCAGCGTACCGATAATGCCACCCACACCATGCACGGGAAACACGTCCAGCGAGTCATCAATCTTCCACACCCGCTTCACCAGCAGCACCATATTGAAACAGACTACGCCTGCAACCACACCAATCACCAATGCACCGCCGGGTCCAACAAAACCGGAGGCTGGAGTGATGGTACCCAGCCCTGCCACCATCCCAGTAACGGTACCCAGCGCTGTGGGCATGCCAAACTTCTTCCACTCATAAACCATCCAGGTGACCGCCCCAGCAGATGCTGAAATATGGGTCACCAAAATCGCCATCGCTGCATCACCGTTCGCAGCCAACGCACTACCGCCATTAAAGCCAAACCACCCCACCCAGAGCATTCCTGCACCAGTTACCGTCATGGTCATATTGTGTGGCGGCATCGCAGTACCGGGAAAGCCTTTACGAGGCCCCAGTACCAGCGCAGCAACCAGAGCGGCCACACCTGCGGTGACATGGACCACGGTACCGCCCGCAAAATCGAGTAGCCCCATCTCACCCAACCAACCACCACCCCAAACCCAGTGAGTAACCGGCGCATAAACTACCAGCAACCAGAAGGCCGAAAACAGCAGTACTGCGGAGAACTTCATACGCTCTGCAAAGCCACCCACAATCAACGCTGGGGTAATGATCGCAAAGGTCATCTGGAAGGTCGCAAATAGCGACTCTGGCAGATCACCACTCAGCGTATCTTCCTGAATATTGGCAAACAGCACATTGGAGAAACCACCAATCCACCCCCCATTACCATCGGTAAAGGCGATGCTATAACCGACCAATAACCAGAGAATAGAGGCGACCCCAGCAATGGCAAAACATTGCATCAGCACCGAAAGCACATTCTTTGAACGTACCAAGCCACCATAGAAGAGAGCCAAGCCTGGCAGCGCCATAAACAGCACCAGCGCCGTGGAGGTAAGAATCCAAGCAGTATTGGCCCCATTCAGGGTCGCCTCTTCCGCCATCACCACTTCCGGAAGCAACCCCAGCAGGGCTAGCGTAACTCTCTCTATTAATCGATTATGTGGCATCTTTTACTTCTCTTTTCTGTGTATTTGGCTTGTCTATTTACAGCACACCTCTGGTTCATGAGGCACTAAACAAAGCGAAGCGAAGTTAGACCGCTTCAGGACCCGACTCTCCAGTACGGATACGGATAGTCTCTTCCAGATTGGAGACAAAGATCTTGCCATCACCGATCTTACCGGTATTGGCTGCCTCACGAATCACCTCGATCACTCGATCCAGCAGCTCTGCCTTAATCGCAATCTCCAGCTTTACCTTGGGTAGAAAATCAACCACATACTCAGCTCCACGATAGAGTTCCGTATGTCCTTTCTGCCGTCCAAACCCCTTTACCTCGGTGACGGTAACACCATTGACACCGATCTCCGAAAGCGCCTCTCTTACATCGTCCAGCTTAAAAGGCTTGATGATTGCAGTAACCATTTTCATTGTTTCATCTCCATAAAATTCAATCTCGAATAATTCAATTCTGAAGCGCAATCAGATGCGCTTTTGAGCAGTTATGCTCCACATTAATGCAAGAGCATAGCAACAACCGTACCACCATATAATTTCAAATACTTACTTAATATTTACACAGAAAAAAGCACCCCAACGAACCATTATGGTGCAGCAATATAGTTAAACGCACCACGATTGTGCTTGCAACCCAGTTTCGAATCAAAAGCGGGGAGTTGAGTACACGGACTTGGTTATTGGTTCACCCCTTCGAAGAGGGGCGACAGCAGAGTGTATTGCTACAGGGTGTGGCAATCATTAATGAGCAGGGACTAAAATTGCATGCCCAACCTCACCCCTTGAGAAGAGTTAAAGCAGTCACAAAATCATAGCCCTCTATAGCATGAGCAACGGCACCAACGGCCTCCGATCCCAGCTTATCTACAAGCGCATCACGCAGCTCATCAAAGCGTTCACTGGCCTCCATATCGTTCATCGATAACTGCTCACAAAGCTGACTCAGCTTCTGCTGAAACTGCTCTTCTGTAAGCTGAGCACTTTGTACTTTTGGCTCACCAGCACCGGCAAGAGCGTTAAGCTGTTCGATGGAAGCAAACACCTCCAGCAGCCTCTCTGCAAGGGATTCAAACTGAGTCTCTGAGAGACTTTCCCCTTTAATCACAACCTGCTCAACCTGTTTTGCCTGCTCTGCCAGCATATTTGCAGAGAGGTTGCTGGCAGAGCCTTTCAGGGTGTGGATGGTCTGCTTTAGCCCCTTCGAATCTCCCTGTTTTTCAATGGCTCGGAAACGCTCGATAAAATCTCGGTTCTCTTCAGCAAAACTATTCAGGATTTTAAGATAGATGGCCTTGTTACCAATAAGACGCTTAACCCCCTCGGAGAGATTCAGCCCCGGCAGTGAATCAGGCCATGACACCTCTGCTGGAGGGCTATCTGACACAGGCTTATCCTCAACAGCGGCCTGCGCCTTCCCCCAATGCGCCAACTTCTGATAGAGCATCTCCACATCAATAGGCTTGGGCAAATGGTCATTCATCCCCGCCTTCAGCGCCTTCTCCCGATCCCCCTGCATTGCATTGGCCGTCATTGCCAGAATCGAGAGCTCTTGCTCGGGATACTTTTCACGTATCTGGCGGGTCGCCTCATAACCATCCATCAGCGGCATCTGGATATCCATCAAAATGGCATCATAGGAGTTCCGTTCAACCTGCTCAACCGCCTCTACACCGTTATTGGCGATGGTGACTTGGACTCCGGCACTGGAGAGAACCTCTTCTGCCACCTGCTGATTAATCAGGTTATCCTCCACCAACAGTACCCGCATCCCATTAAGCTTATCTATACCGGACTCTTTCTGTTCGGGTACAACATCGGATAGCGACTCCTGTCTGTTTAATGGACACTGCTCGCCCAATGACTGGCAGATCGCCTCCAACAGCTGCGAAGGGGTGACGGGCTTGGTCAGCCAGTTCGCCAAGGTAACATCTGCCGCCTGCTCTTCGGCCTCCCCTCGGTCATACGCCGTCACCATAATGACCACGGGGAGGGAGGAGATCGCACTATCATGCTGAACCATATAGGTGGTCTCAATCCCATCCATTCCCGGCATTTTCCAATCCATCAGCACAATCTGATAAGGCACACTGGCTGCCTCTGCTTGTTCAAGCTCCTGAATAGCAGCACGCCCGGAAGAGACCGTACAGGTGGTAAAGGTGTACTCATTCAATGAGTGTTGAAGCACCTCTCGGGAGGTCTCATTGTCATCTACGATCAGAACCTTCAACCCTTTCATCATCTCATGGGTAAAGCGGGAGGAGGAGCGACTCTCTTCAACCCCCATACGGATGGTAAAGTGGAAGGTAGTGCCCTGACCGGGTTCACTTTCAACCTCGATAGAGCCACCCATCAACTCCACCAGCTGTTTTGAGATCGCAAGACCGAGCCCAGTTCCACCATATTTGCGGGTGGTTGAACTATCGGCTTGAGAGAAAGAGCGGAACAGTCGCCCCTGCTGGGTCTCGGTCATACCAATACCGGTATCTGTCACACTGAAATGAATCAGCGCTTCATCGCCCTCCTGCTGTTGCAGACGAGCCTTGATGATAACCTCCCCTTGGTCGGTAAACTTGATCGCATTATTGGTCAGGTTAATCAGAATTTGCTGTAGACGGGTGGGGTCGCCAAGCAGCTGTGATGGCACACCACTGTCGATATCGAAGACCATCTCCAACCCCTTCTCGGTCGCCTTGATCACAGTGACATCGGAGAGTTGCCCCAGCACCGCACCCAGATCAAAGGAGATACGCTCCATCTCCAGCTGCCCCGCCTCAATTTTGGAGAAGTCGAGAATATCATTAATCAGATTGAGTAGAACCTGAGCCGAGGAGTTGATCTTGGTAAGGTAGTCTCGCTGGCGATTATCCAGCGCTGTCTTCATCGCCAGATGTCCCAGTCCGATAATGGCATTCATCGGGGTGCGAATTTCATGACTCATATTGGCCAAGAAGAGTGACTTGGTTTCGTTAGCGACCTGCGCCTCTCGGCGTTCCCGTTCAGCAGTCTCTTTCTCAATACGTGAACTGATATCCAGTATTGAGCCATCAAAGTGGATAATCTCTCCTCTCTCATCTTTCTCCGCACGGGCCGATATGGAGACCCAGACCGTAGAGCCATCCTTACGGTAGAGCGGTGTTTCAAAGGCATTAACATGACTCTCCTTATCCACCTTGCGGAGCAGCTCATCAAACTGCTCTGGAGCCAGATAACGCCCTTTACGATTAACCTCGGAAGAGAAGACCTCCTGCTCTGACTCATATCCCAACAGTTTGATCATTGCAGGGTTGGCCGCAATCAGATGCCCCGCCGGGGTGAACCGATAAATCCCTTCAACCGAGTTATCAACCAGTGAACGGTACTTCACCTCTGACTCAGTAAGGGTGTTGTAGAGTCGCGCATTCTCCAGCGAGATGGATGCCTGTGCCGCAATGGTGCGCAGTAGCTCAACTCGGCTTGAGGTGAATGCCGCAGTGGTCTGGTTATTCTCCAGATAGACCAATCCGGTCAACTTTCCATAGTGCACAATGGGAATACAGAGTACCGACTTGGGTCGGTTCTGCTGAATATAGGGATCATTCGAGAACAGCGGCTCAACCGCAGCATCATCCAGAATAACCTCTGTGGTGGTACGTACCACATAGTTCACAACCGCAGAAGAGATATCGTTGCAGTGGTTACTAGAGGCCTCGGGGTACTCAATCTCATGATTAATACGAAGCAGCACCTCAACAATCGGGCTCCCCTCATGGATCAGTACCAGCACCCCTTTTTCTGCCCCAGCACTCTCAATCATGATATGCATCATCTTGTTGAGTAGTGGCTTAAGCATGATCTCACCAGAGATCGCCTGAGAGGTACGAAGAATCGCAGAGAGGTCAAGATCCTCAGCCCCGCTAGTACCATATTGGTGATTGGTTGCCCCAACACGGTTACGGGCACTGCTGCCCAGCCATGGATACTGCTGTTTCAACGCCCCAGCCTTGGTGTGAGCCCCCCAAGCCTGATAGCAGCGATAGGCACCAACCAGGTAGTCACGGGCAAAGGACTCTTTTCCTTGTGCCATCCAGAATTGGGCAGCCAGCTCATTAGCAAGCGCCTCATCCTGTAAAAAGTTATGAGCCCCTGCGGCCTCAATCGCCCCGTCATAATACTCCAGCGCATTGCCAGTATCGCCATCCAGACGTGCCGTTTCAGCACGCACCAGCAATAGATAGTGGCTGAAGTTTTCGGGGCAGATCTCTGCCCAGCGTGCCAGTCGTTGGGTTCTCTGCTCAAGCTCCTCTCGGTTGGCGCTATGGTGTTGCTCAGAACGGGTAGCTCCACAACCAATCAGTGCCAATGCGGTATGAAAATCATGAACTGCGATGGCCATGGTGCCACTGAGGAAGGAGTAGAGGGTCTCAACCTTGCGACACTGTTGCAGTGCCTCCTGTGGCTCTCCGTTCAACAGGTGGAGATAGGCCGAAAGCACCGCTCGAACACCTGATACGGTTAGACTGACTTTAGCGTTCTGACCGAGTTCAATGCCGCTCTCTAGAGTTTCATCCAACTGCCCCATGGTGGAGTAGAACGCCTCCACCATATCCAAGGAGAGGCGGTTATGGGTCTTCTCCAGAAAATCGACCCGTTTCTCAATTTCCCCCTCCAGCGCATTCAGCGGTTCACCCCGAAAAAAGCGATTCATCACGTTATTGAAGCTGAGGATATAACCCGCATAGAGCAGTTCACCCGCCTCTAGACTGGCCTGATACCCCTTCTCTGCCAGTGCCTCTGCCTCTTGTGCAGGTTTGACCCAGTGCACCAGAAATGCGGTCAGCACAAAGCAGCAGCGGCTGATATAACCACTATGGCCGATCTGCTCACTCAGCTCCAGCCCCAACATACCAAACTGATAGCCCTGCTGGTATTCACCCAACTCATAAGAGAGCACATTGCCAAAACTGGTATACCCCTTGCCAGACTCTGCAACATGACCATAGCGCAGAGAGAGGTTGGCGATTTTTGCCAGCCCCCAAGAATAGAGCTCCGTTTGGTAAAAATAGGCTGCGGGAGTCAAGTTGGTCAACAGGCGCATCACCATCGCCTGATCTGGAGCGGTCATGCTGGGGGCATCAATCAGTGAGGCGATCTCTCGCTCCCCCAGCGCCTCTTGCGTATCTGCCAACGCTTGTCGAACCGCTGACTTCATATTATTTCGCGGGAGTGTGATCTCAAACAGGCGCAGCGCGGTCTCACAAGCGGCAACCGCCTGCTCATGTTTACCGATCATGGTGTACTGCACTATCTGAAGATCATAGACCTGTGCTCTCTCTATGGTGCTTTCTGCATACTTCAGCGCCTGCTCAATAAAGCCTTCGGACTGCTTATAGTTTCCATTCAGATACTCCAGCTCAGCACGCTCCATATTGAGCTGCAGAGAGAGTGGCTGAGTATGCGTTGA
>JABGQL010000154.1 GCA_018648825.1 Gammaproteobacteria bacterium | reverse complement strand
ACTTATTATGCCGCGCAATGGAAAATACCCCGCTCTAAAAACGCGGAAACTTCAGTCAATATAATGGCTATATCATTAATAGTTCCTGTGATATAACAGTATTATGAAATGCAACTTTTCTCTGAGCAGAAACTGAACCCATGCTGAACCAGTCACTCAACCTCCGCATCGGTCAACAACTCAAAATGACCCCCCAGCTGCAACATGCCATCCGCATGCTGCAACTCTCCGCTATTGAGCTGCAGCAAGAGGTGCAGGAGATTATGGAGAGCAACCCACTGCTGGAGGAGGGTGAAGAGGAGAGCAGTTCAGAGTCAAATCAAGAGAACAGTAACGAGAATAAAGAGAAAGAGGCGGCCTCAAGCAGCGAAGAGAGCAGTACAGAAGCCAGCACTGAACCCGACAACAGCCTCCCCGAAGAGCTGGATAGCGACAGCAACTGGGAAGACACCTACGATATTCCCTCAATGCTGGGTAACAGCAGCGGCTCAGGTGAGCAGTTCGAGCCTCAAGAGGTCCACTCTGCCTCTGGCTCACTACAAGATCACCTCATCTGGCAACTCAATGCCCTCCCCCTCTCTGACCGTGACTTCAGTATCTCCATCACCATTCTGGATGCCATCAATGGCGAAGGCTACCTAGAAGAGAGTCTAGAAGAGTTGCTGGCTACCTTTGATCAAGATCCCGAAGTGGAGATGGAGGAGCTGGTCACCCAGCTCAAGCAGATTCAACAGTTTGACCCCCCCGGCGTAGGGGCCAAAGACCTGCAAGAGTGCCTACTGATTCAACTTAAACAGCTGAACGATGACTCCGAGGCACGCGATATCGCACAGGAGTGGGTCGAACACCACTTCAAGCTTATCGCCAGCCTCAACAGCAAACAGTCTCTGGAGCAGATCAGTAAGAAGCTACGCGCCACCCCCGAAGTGGTGACCGAAGCGCTGGCCCTGATTCGCACCCTTGACCCCAAACCAGGCGAGCAGATTGCTCCTGCTGCCATCGAATATGTCGTACCTGATCTGATCGTACAGAAGCGCGGCGAGCACTGGGAGATTGAACTCACTCCAGAGACCAGCCCCAAGCTACGCATCAGCCCCTTCTACCAGACACTGAAGAGTGCAAAAACCAGCGGCGATGAGAAGGAGTACATCAGCCACAATATTCAGGAGGCGCGCTGGTTCCTCAAGAGCCTACAGAACCGTAACGAAACCCTGTTCAAGGTTGCCTCCCACATTTTTCAGATGCAGTCGGAGTTCCTCGAAGAGGGGCCTGCAAAGATGAAGGCGCTGACCCTGAAAACCATCGCCGATGCGATTGAGATGCACGAATCAACCATCTCACGTGTCACCACCAGTAAATATGCTCAGACCCCGCAAGGGATCTTTGAACTCAAATACTTCTTCTCCAGCCAGCTGAGCACAGCGGATGGCGATGGAACCTCGGGCACCGCGGTGCGGGCGATGATCAAACAGATCGTCGACGAAGAGGATCCAGCTAAGCCCACCAGCGACAACAAGATCGCACAGATGCTGGCGGAGAAGGGTGTAAAAGTGGCCCGGAGGACAGTGGCCAAATATAGAGACATTCTTTCGATACCTCCATCGAATGAACGCAAACGGTCCATGTAAGGACTATAACTTAATACAAGGAGCGCATTATGCAGCTGAATATTACAGGTCACCATGTAGAGGTTACTCCTGCACTGAATGATTTTGTCACCGGTAAAATGGAGAAACTCGAGCGTCATTTTGACAACGTGACCAATGTCCACGTCGTACTCGGAGTAGAGAAACTACGCCAAAAGGCGGAAGCCACACTCCACGTCAGTGGTGCGGATCTATTTGCCGAGTGCACCGACGAAGACATGTATGCTGCAATTGATGGATTGATCGACAAACTTGATCGTCAGGTCATCAAACACAAAGAGAAGACCAACAGTCGCCGCTAAGCAGCTACTGCTTCTCTAAACTGTTTGAGCCTACGGTAAACCCATTACCGTAGATCAATCCAGTGGGTGGCCTAGAGTTCTGGGCCACTCACACCATCATATTCCCCTATTCAAGACACCACACACCCCGTGCAACTTTTTATCATCAGTGGACTCTCAGGCGCTGGTAAAAGTGTCGCTCTGCACGCGATTGAGGACCAAGGGGGGTACTGTATTGATAACCTCCCGATTGAGCTGCTCCCAGCCTTTGCGAAGGAGATCCTCCCGACCTTGGAGCAGAAGTTCAGCCATGTCGGCCTCTCGATTGATGCCCGCAACAGCTCTGAAAAGTTACAGCAGCTCCCCGAACGACTGAAACTGCTATTCCCCAAAGAACACCCTACCTCCTACTGCCTACTCTTTATCGAGGCAGATAAGAGAACTCTCACCCGCCGCTTTGGTGAGTCCAGACGCCCCCACCCGTTAAGCCGAGAAGGTCTCACACTAGAGCAGGCCATTACCGTAGAACAGCAGCAACTGGCCCCCATTGCTGCCGCTGCACGCTTCCGTATCGACAGCTCACAGACCAGCATCTATCAACTACGCGAGCAGCTCAATGCGATTACCGGGCAAGACCAACCTCGTCTCTTCCTCAAGCTGCAGTCGTTTGGATACAAATATGGCACACCACGTGATGCCGATTTTCTGTTTGATGCCCGCTGCCTACCGAACCCCTATTGGGAGCCTGCACTACGCCCTCAAACGGGAAAAGATAAGGCGGTCACCCAGTTTCTCGACCAAGCCAAAGTCAGCCAAGAGGTGATGGAGGAGATCTACCACTATATCACCCGCTCTCTCCCTCGCTTCCTCTCCAGTGACCGCAGTTATCTCACCATCGGTATCGGCTGTACCGGAGGCCACCACCGATCTGTCTACCTGGTAGAAAAGATCAGCCAACAGCTACACAATTTACAAGACAACACCGACAAAAACGGCGAAAATAGCTGGATCAAGCAGTGTAGAATTAACCTACACCACCGGGAACTCTAAGAGGAGAGCTCTGAGATGAGCATCATGTTACACGGCATCGGCGTTGCTAGAGGCATCGCAATCGGCAAGGCCTATCTGATGGAGCATGGTCAGCTTGACATCGCCGAGTACAATATTCCCGAATACTTGGTGGATGCCGAGATCGAGCGCTACAGCAGTGCACTGGAAGGGGCCCGTAGCCAGCTGGTCGAGCTACGCTCTGAGGTCCCCGCTGAGATCCCCGGAGAGGTCACTGATTTTATCGACGCTCACCTGCTGATGCTGGAAGATAACGCCATCAGCCGCGCCCCAATCAAGAACATTCGCCGCCAATACTGTAATGCTGAGTGGGCGCTAAAACAGCAGCGTGACACCCTGGTCCAGGTCTTCGAAGAGATGGAGGACCCCTACCTGCGCACCCGCAAGGATGATATCGACCACGTTATCAACCGCATTATGAGCCTGCTGCTGCAGCAAGAGAACGACACTCAAGAGCTGCTGGAACCCGATGAGGAGAGCGCCCCTCGCATCATCATCGCTGACAACCTTACCGCAGCTGACATTCTCCAGCTCAACCAGCAGAATGTGGCAGGCATCATCACCGAGCATGGCGCACCCAACTCCCACAGCGCCATCCTTGCCCGCAGCCTCCATATCCCTACCGTGATGGGGGCTGGAAACAGCCACCGCTATCTGCAGGATGGAGAACCACTGATCGTCAACGGCAGCAGCGGGATGATTCTGATCGACTCCGATGAGAAGGTGATCGCCCACTATGAACAGCTGCAGCAGGGGGCACTGGCCCACCAAGCATCGCTCAGCAAACTGCGTTCACAGGCCGCTGTCACCCGTGACAATGTAAAAATCTCACTACAAGCCAACGTCGAACTCTCCGATGAGATCAAGGCGATGCAGCAGGCAGGGTGTCAGGATATCGGTCTCTACCGTACTGAATTTCTCTTTCTCAACCGCGATGACCTCCCGAGTGAGGAGGAGCAGTATGAGAACTACAAGGCGGTACTCGAGCAGATCGATGGGGCTACACTCACCATCCGCACCCTTGATATCGGCACCGACAAACGCATTCCCGCTATTGCTGAGATGGAGAGCGCCGAGAACCCCGCACTGGGGGTGCGCGCAGTACGGCTGGCACTGAAACACCTCGATCTGCTGCTACCACAGATACGCGCCATTCTGCGCGCCTCTGCCCATGGCAAGATCCGCATGATGATACCGATGGTCACCAGCATGCAGGAGATTGTGCAGATCCAGAACCATATGGATCAGGAGAAACGCGACCTCAGCAGTAAGGGAGTCGCCTTTGATGAGAGCCTACCGCTAGGAGCGATGATTGAGACCCCAGCCGCAGCACTTGCCGCAGATGGCTTTGCCCAACGGCTCGATTTTCTCTCCATCGGCACCAACGATCTCTCACAATACACCCTAGCCATTGACCGCACCGATGATCAGGTCAACTACCTGTTTGACCCTCTCCACCCTGCAGTACTACGACTGATCCATAGCGTGATTCAGGCTGGGCAACAGCACAATACTCCAGTCTCACTCTGCGGTGAGCTGGCGGGGGATGACCGTTACACCCGACTGCTGCTGGGTATGGGGCTACGCGAGTTCAGCATGGGCCCCTCGATGCTGCCTGAGGTCAAACAGGCGATACTCAACACCAGCCTTGACCTTACTGAACCACTGGTCAAACAGATTATCGCCACCCCCTTCCATGATGAGATCCATCGACTGTTTGAGCAGGTCAACCGCTCCCGCTCTGATCGCGGCTAGCCCTCCTCTTCAATACCATGCCCAACACCTCCGATCAGGACAAACAGCAGCAGTGGATCAACACCGTCTCTCTGGCGATTGAGCATGAGGATCTAACCCCAGTTAGCCAACTCTTTAACACCCTGCATGCATCTGACTGCGCTCATCTGATTGAGTCAACGCCCCCCAAAGAGCGACCACAGATCTGGGAGCTGCTCTCAGCAGATCTCCGTGCAGAGGTACTGACCCATCTCAATGATGAGGTACGTTCCATTCTACTGGAGGGGATGGACCACAAAGAGCTGGCCAACGCCGCCAGTCAGATTGAAGCCGACGATATGGCCGATCTGCTGCAGGACATGTCCTACAGCCAGACCCAGCAGGTACTGCAGTCGATGGATGAGCTCAATCGACAACAGGTTGAGGAGATCCTCTCTTATCCAGAAGATAGTGCCGGCGGGCTGATGAATACCGATGTCATCGAGATCCGCTCTGACATCGATCTGGACGTGGTGCTGCGCTACCTGCGAATGCTGGGCACTCTGCCAGAGGGAACCGATACCTTAATGGTCGTGGATCGCGACAAGACCTTCCTCGGCATTCTCCCCATCACCACACTGTTAACACAAGCCCCAGACTCTTGCGTAGAAGAGGTGATGGAGAAGGAGTGTGATGTCATCTCTGCTGAGATGGAGGATACTGAGGTTGCCAACCTATTTGAGAGCCGTGACCTGATCTCCGCTCCAGTCCTCAACATGCGTGGTAAGCTGCTTGGGCGTATCACCATTGATGATGTGGTCGACGTAATTCGTGATGATGCAGATCACTCTCTATTGGGGCGCGCCGGACTCGATGAAGAGGAGGATATGTTCGCCCCAGTCGGAGTCAGCGTACGCCGCCGGACAGTCTGGCTTGGCATCAACCTCGCCACCGCATTCCTCGCCTCTTGGGTGATTGGACAGTTTGAGGCAACCCTGCAACAGATCATCGCCCTTGCGGTACTGATGCCCATTGTCGCCAGCATGGGGGGAATTGCCGGCGGGCAGACCCTTACGCTAGTGATTCGCGGCATTGCCCTGAACCAGATCAGTGAATCCAACACCCGTTGGCTGATTGCCAAAGAGAGCGCCGTTGGGGTGCTCAACGGTATGCTTTGGGCCATTGTCGTCGGCATGATCTCCTGGCTCTGGTTCAACGATGGGAAACTGGGTCTAGTGATCGCGGCTGCAATGACCATCAACCTGATTATTGCTGCACTCTCCGGGGTGGTCATTCCCGTTCTGCAGAAACGCATGGGCATCGATCCTGCATTGGCAGGGTATGTGGTACTGACTACGGTCACTGATGTAGTTGGATTCCTCTCCTTCTTAGGGCTGGCTACGCTATTCTTGCTCTAAACCTAGCACCCTCAGTTAAATCGATGCCCCCTCCCAAACCACCCACCATTGGACGGACAGCAAAGCTGACCAGTCTGTCCGTTGAAACCATCCGCTACTACCAGCGAGAGGGGTTAATTCAAGAACCTCCCCGCCCCCTATCTGGTGGTTACCGCGTCTATCCCGAAGAGACGATTCAGAGCCTCCACTTTATTCGTAGAGCGAAACAGCTCGGCTTTACCCTCTCTGAAATTCGCAATCTGCTGCAAATTGATGGACAACAGGCCTGTGCAGCAGCCAATGAGTTTGCCCATGAGAAACTCAATGAGCTGGAGCAGAAAATTGCCGACCTCCACTGGATGCGCGACAAGTTAGAGAATATTGTCAGCCAGTGCGATAACCAAGGGTGCCGCGAGAGTTGCAACATTATCCATACCCTCAACGACCCCAACATCAAACTCTGACCGCCTCCACTTGACTCTGTACCTGACTACGGAGATATAGTGGAACCATGGAACTACTACACAACACCCTCACCGTGCTCACCGATGCCAGCCTCTGGCTGCTGGTTGGACTACTCTTTGCTGGTCTCATCAAAGCGTGGGTACCTGAAGACCTGATGAGCCGCTGGCTCGGTGGCAGTGGCCTTTGGCCGGTCACCAAGGCCGCAGTGATCGGAGCTCCACTCCCTCTCTGCTCTTGCGGTGTACTACCTGCTGCAGTAGGGCTGCGCCGAGGCGGCGCATCCAAAGAGGCCACCCTCTCCTTTCTGATCGCCACCCCGGAAACAGGGGTTGACTCAATGGCCGTCACTTACGCACTGCTTGGCCCCTTTATCGCCATCTTCCGCCCCTTTGCCGCAATCAGCAGCGCTATCTTTACCGGAATGGTCGCCACTCTGATGCTGAAGCAGGAGCAGGAGAAAGAGGCTGCCCCTCGCTTTCAAGCCAACCCCGCCTTCGGCAATATCAGCTCCACTTCAACCACCACAGCACCTCCGCCAGAGTCACCATTAAAGCGCACCATAGCTGGAGTACAGTATGCTGCTACAACGCTACTAGAGGGGATTATCCACTGGATACTCCTCGGTATCCTACTCGCAGGTGTGGTGCTGACCCTCGCCCCCCCCGACCTGCTCTCCACTTGGGGCAGCGGTATACCGGCAATGGTCATGATGATTCTGATCGGCATCCCGATGTATATCTGCGCCACTGCATCCACCCCTATTGGTGCCGCCCTACTGCTGGCGGGAATGTCTCCGGGGACCGTGCTGGTCTTTCTAATGGCAGGCCCCGCCACCAACATCGGCACACTGGCTGTGGTTAAAAAAGAGATGGGGAAACAGGCCGTCTACGCCTATCTAATCGGCATGAGCCTCTCCAGTATCTCATTGGGGCTGCTGCTCGATTGGAGCATTAACTTACTGGAGGTGGATATCTCTGCACAACTGGAGAACAGTAGCCACTTGGTCCCTCACTGGCTGGAACAGGCTGCTGCGGCAGTGTTGATCGCTCTCTCACTCTGGAACTTTATCTCCAAAAAAATGGTGAAGTCAGTTCGTTAAAGTCTCCCACCACCTAACGAAGTCCAACCACTCACACCCTATATAATTGTATATTTCTCAATTTCTTGGTAGATTGTATCTATTACGTTTTGGCAAACCTTTTTGAAAGAAAAGGGATGCAAAGCCACCGACCTAAGGGGGAGACCAATGGTAGCGGGGCCGTGAGGTGTGACAATAATCATTTTCTTGCCGTATACTGAGAAGATATTGGGGGATCAATTATGATATTTCAGTCTATTCTGTTGCTGCTGACTCTCTCTGCCATACCGTTGGCAGCCTTACCATCAGTGGAAAATGGGCACTATAAGGTGGGAGTGCTGGCCTACAAGGGGAAGGCGGATGCCATTGATCGCTGGAAAGAGCATGGCCATTACCTCAGCAAACAATTGGCACCCCTACAGTTCGAGATTGTCCCCCTAAGTTATCAGGGCAATGAGATGACACGGGCGGTGGTGGAGCGAAAAGTCGACTTTATTATCACCAACCCCGGCCACTACACAGAGCTGGAGCTGGAAGGGCATGTCTCAAGGTTGGCGACCCGACGGATGATTAGTGAAGAG
>JABGQL010000111.1 GCA_018648825.1 Gammaproteobacteria bacterium | reverse complement strand
TCCACTATTTCGTTAAATTGATTACCCTAATGAACTGGGGTCTGAACGGTTACGTATGCCCGCACCCTTGCCGATAAAAGAGGTGACCTTGAAAATCGCCTGAATGATCTGGAACGGTTGGTTGCCGCCGAAGAGGAGGAGGAGGGGTTGAATGAGGCACAGATCAAGAACATAGAGGTTGAGCGCAATGCCTACGAGCTATTCAATCAAGCCTACCGCAACTACCGTAGCATTCACCAAGAGGTGCGTGATATCTCCCGCCTTAACTCCAATGCTCAGGCTCTGACGCTCTCTACCGAGCAGGGGCGCATCCAGTTTGATGCCGCTGAAGCGACCCTTAAGCAGCTGGTGAAAAAGGCAGATAGTGAGATGAGCAGTACTCTGCTGGATGCCGAATCGGCCTTTATAACCTCTCGCAACACCACCTTTATCATCGCTTTAGTAGCACTGATCTTTGCAGTGGCGGTCGCCTTCTTTATCGTTCGTATACTCTATACCCGAACTCAGATGATTGCCGAACGGGCTCAGCAGATTGCTATCGGTGTCGTGCTGGGTGAAGAGGAGGAGGAAGAGACTCAGGATGAGCTTTCGGTAATCGAAGAGTCGATGCGTCAGATCAACCGCTCTTCTGCCCAAATTGTTGAGCTGGCTTCAACACTGGCGACGGGTGCCTACGGGGATCGGCTTGAACCCCGTTCAACCAATGACCCGTTGGTCGACTCCCTGAACCGCATGAGTGAGGGGATGACCGAAGCGAGTGAGGTTGCGGCTACGGTGGCGCGTGGAGACTACCGTGCTGAGATTACCCCCCGCTCCGACCAGGATGTACTGGGTAACGCCATGCGACAGATGTTGCTCTCTCTGCGTGAGGTGAGCAACGTTGCCAATGCGGTGGTGGATAATGACTTCTCGGTTCGGGTGAGCAAAAAGAGTGATGAGGATCAGCTCGCTCCGGTGATGAACCAGATGATCGAAAGTTTGGGGGTTACCCTGACAGAAAATCAGAGCCAGAACTGGGTCCAGCAAGGTGTGGTTAGTGTTGGAAGCGCGACCAGTGGTGAGCAGCGCTTTGAAGAGCTGGCCGCGCATGCGATCACCGCGCTGTGTGAATACCTAGGGATGCAGGTCGGTGCACTCTATATTGTTCGCAGTGAAGAGGAGAAGGGTAAAGAGGGAGAAAAACGGCTCCACCTGCTGGGCTCTTATGCCTATACCGAACGTAAGAACCTCTCTAACGTGTTTAAGTTTGGCGAGTCACTGGTGGGACAGGCGGCACTGGAAAATCAACCGATTGTGGTACAGCAGGTGCCTGATGACTATATCAAGGTGAGCTCAGGGCTGGGTGAGTCGACACCACAAAATGTGATTGTCTACCCCTTCAGCTTTGAGGGTGAGGTGCGTGGAGTGATTGAGCTGGGGTCAGTTGATGCACTCAATGATGATCAGCGTGAAGTATTGAATCGGGTGGCCGATGGTTTGGGTATCGCCTTCCAGTCAGCGATTGCACGGGCAGAGCTGGATAAGGCGCTGAAAGAGTCACAGAGCTTTGCCGAAGAGTTGCAGACCCAGCAAGAGGAGCTGCAAGAGACCAATGAGCAGTTGGAAGAGCAGACTCAGGCGTTGGAGCGTACGCAGCGTGATGTAGAGGAGCGCAATCGTCGTCTGGTGGCGGCACAAGAGGAGTTGAACGAACGTGCAGAGCAGCTCTCCCAGTCGAGCAAATACAAGTCCGAATTCCTCGCCAATATGAGTCATGAGCTGCGCACACCACTCAACTCCATTCTACTGCTGTCGAAAATGTTGGCAGGAGGAGGGGTTGAGGATGATGAGGAGCAGCGTCTCAATGCACAGGTCATTCATGATGCTGGCTCTGATCTGCTGGGGTTGATCAATGAGGTGTTGGATCTCTCCAAGATTGAGGCGGGTAAGATGGCGGTTCACTTCTCCACCATCAATATTCAGGAGTTTGCCAACAGCTTCAAGGCCCTGTTCCGTCCACAAGCGATAGAGAAAGAGCTGGGGTTTGAGGTTGAGGTAGACCCCAATTTGCCTGCAACCTTCCGTAGTGATCGAGATCGGGTGCAGCAGGTGTTGCGTAACTTCCTCTCCAACGCGATGAAGTTCACCGCACAGGGGGGGATTAGTGTCAAGGTAGAGGCTGTTAATGAGAACTTAATTAGACACTTGGTCGCCTTCAGTAATCTGCGAGAGGTGCTGCGCAGTCGTCCACAGGATTATCTGGTCTTCAGTGTAGTCGACAGTGGTTTGGGAATCCCTGAAGAGAAGCGTCAACTGGTGTTCGAGGCCTTCCAACAGGCGGATGGCTCTACCAGTCGCAACTATGGAGGAACGGGGCTGGGGTTGTCGATCTCCTCCCAGATTGCAGATATGCTGGAGGGGGCACTGGCGCTTCAGTCTAGCGTGGGGGCTGAGGAGCATGGCTCCATCTTCAGTATCGTCATCCCTCTCTCTCCCAGTGCTGCCATGAATGCGGTTGCGGAGACCTCCTATGAGCTGGAGCAGGAGGTTGCGGGACCTAGCACTACCTTGGATGTCAGCGCTTCGTCGATGGGTGAGAGTGTACGTGATGACCAGATGGTCACCTCTCCGAAGGATGAGCGTATTCTATTGGTGGTTGAGGATGACCCCCGTTTTGCCCATACCCTGATTGATCTAGGGCGGAAACATGAGTTTAAGGTGGTCCATGCTGCTACCGGAACAGAGGGGGTGCGTTTGGCTGAACACTATCTGCCAACCGCCATTTTGCTGGATATTCAGCTGCCGATTATGGATGGCTGGGGGGTGATTCGTCACCTGAAGAAGAACCCAGGGACCAGCCATATTCCGGTACATATCATGTCGGTGATTGAGGAGGCCCAGTTTGGGTACCGCTTGGGAGCGGCTCAGTACTTGACTAAACCGGTGGACCCAGAGCAGCTAGAGGATGCCTTCACCCAAATTGAGGGCCATCTCTCTGGAAAAATGAAGCATCTGCTGGTGGTAGAGGATAACCAGATTGAGCGAGAGTCCATTATCAAACTCTTGAGCTGTGGCAAAGATATCCAGTGCGAGGGGGTCGGCTCGGGTGCAGAGGCGTTAGAGGTGCTACGCAGCAACCGCTTTGATGCCTTTATCCTTGATCTTCGTCTACCGGATATGAGTGGATATGAGGTGCTACAGGCGGTTTCGGAGGATACCTCCATTGAGCGTGTTCCGGTGATTGTCTATACCGGTAAGGACCTCTCGCTGGAAGAGGAGAAGAAGCTACGCGCCTATGCCGAGAGTATTGTGTTGAAAACAGCAGAGTCGCCCGCGCGCCTGCTGGAGGAGACCACGATCTTCCTGCACCGGGTACGTGCTGACCTCAGTGAAGATAAACAGCAGCTACTCTCTGAAGTGAGCCACGTGGATGATCAGTTCCATGATCGCACCATTCTCTTGGTGGATGATGATATCCGTAACACCTTTGCGCTCAGCTCCATTCTAGAGAAGAGGGGGTTGAAGATTCTTACCGCTGCGGATGGGCAAGAGGCGTTGGATATGTTGGACCAGCATCAGCATGAGGTAGAGCTGGTATTGATGGATATTATGATGCCAGTGATGGATGGTTATGAGGCGACCCGCAAGATTCGTGAGCAGCAGCAGTTTGAAAAACTGCCGGTTATTGCGTTGACAGCCAAGGCACTGAGAGAGGATCGGGATCTCTGTATCGCAGCTGGAGCCTCCGATTACATGACCAAACCGATTGACTATGATCAGCTCTTCTCACTGATTCGGGTCTGGCTCTCTACCATGAGTCAAGAAAAGTAGCGTTTGCCCTCTATGTCGATCCCCTCTCCACAACAGCTCGATACCTTGGCAGACCAGGTCTATGAGCAGTACGGTCAAGACTTTCGCCACTACAGCCGCTCCTCTATGGGGCGACGGGTTGAGGCGGCCATGACCCAGTTGAAAGAGAGAGAGTTTGATGCTTTCTTGATGCGGGTGACCTCTGATGTTGAGGTGTTTAATGAGTTGTTGAAGAACCTCTCCATCAATGTCACCGCAATGTTTAGAGACCCGTGGGTCTACCGTTACCTTAGAGAGAAGGTGGTGCCGGTGTTGGCCACCTATCCGCATATTCGAATTTGGTCTGCGGGGATGTCAACGGGGGCGGAGCCATGGTCTCTGGCGATACTGCTGAAAGAGGAGGGGTTGCTGGAGCGTAGCCTGATCTATGCGACAGATTTTAACCCCAACGTAGTACGGCAGGCAGCGCAAGGTGCCTTTCCACTGGAGCGGATGGCTGACTACACCCGTAACTACATCACTGCGGGTGGCAAGAATGCATTTTCCAAATATTACAGTGCAACCCCGCTGCAGGCCTATCTGGACCCCAAACTAAAGGAGAATATGGTCTTCTCCACCCATAATTTGGCGACGGACGGGGTGTTTAATGAGTTTCATCTGATACTCTGTCGCAACGTGTTAATCTATTTTGATGATGAGTTGACCAATCGCGTACTACAGCTGTTTCATGACAGCTTGGTGGGGCGAGGGTATCTGACGCTGGGAACCAAAGAGTGTTTACGTTTTCATGGTGCAGGGCGCTATTTTGAGAGGCTGCACGACAAGTACAAGGTGTTTAAAAAATTATGATGGATTTGCAGACAATGGGCGTTAGCGCCGCAGGGGGGGAGAAGAGAGGAGGGAGTCCCGCCCCTTTATCGAACCACTCTAACAAACCATTGGTTGAGCAGGTGAGTCATGAGCCGATTCTGGTGGTGGATGATAAGGAGGAGAACCTCTACTCTATTCGAAAAGTACTGGAGCGTGACCAGTTTGAGGTGGTGACGGCGCACTCTGGACTGGAGGCACTCCGTTACCTGTTAAAGCATGATGTCTCTTTGATTTTGATTGATGTGCAGATGCCGGAGATGAATGGTTTCGAGACGGTGCAGGAGATCCGGCAGAATGCGCGTCACCAAGAGGTGCCGATTCTGTTTATTACCGCAGTGTATCGTTCTGATGACTTTATCGATTATGGCTATTCGGTAGGGGCACATGATTACTTGACGAAACCGATCGATAATCGCCTGCTGATCAATAAAGTACGACTTTTTCATACCATGCACCTGCAGCGTAAGGCGCTTGAGCTGACCAATCAACGGCTGCAAGAGGAGAGGATCGCCAGAAGAAAGGCTGAAGCGCGTGAGCAGTTTGCGGCATTTCAGGCGGGTGAGGCAGAGATGGCTACACATGTGATCCACAATGTGGGTAACAGTGTGCAGGGGTTAGATGGAGCCTTTACTCAATTGATGCTCTCTACCGAGCACTTGGTAACCATGCAGCAAGGTTTCCAGAAAGTGATTGATGAGATGGAAAAGACTGAGTCTGAAGGGGATAAAGTACGATTTGCAGAGCTGCAACAGCTGTTGCTGCAGAGTGCAGGGCGACTGCCGGGGTTGATTCAGGAGTTGATATTGGACCCCTGTGTGGTGCCCTCTGAGAACATTCAGTCCTCTATTCGTAACATTGTAAAGACCATTCGTGTTCAGCAACGTAGGTGTTTGATCAAGCTTGTGCATACCCCCTACTCTGCGAAGGATTTGGTTGAAGACCTGCTACTGATTATGGAACTGCAGTTGGAGCAGCAAGATATTGATGTCCGTTATCAGATCGCATCAGATATTCCGCAGCTCAGCTACCCTAAAAATCCCCTGCTACAGAGTCTGGTGCATCTGCTGCACAACAGTATCGACTCCATTTTGGCCTCTGAAGACACCCCGGTGGGGGAGATTGATATTCAACTCTCGATGCAGAGTGGACAGTTCAGTGTCCATATCAAAGATAATGGAGAAGGGTTTGATGAGGCTGTACAACCCAAACTTTTTGTCTTTGGCTTTACTACACGAACAAGCAACAGCGGTATTGGGCTACATACCGTAGGCAATTTTGCGGCCAACCTGAAAGGGTCGGTTGATGTCACCAGTAAGGGGCAGGGGGAGGGGGCAGAGGTGACCCTGCTGCTACCTATAGAAGAGCCCATTACGCACTAATTTTGGATGAAGATCGCATGATAGACCCACTCAACGATGCTGTTGCATCCCTTCCCATTTTGGTGGTGGATGATAAGCCGGAGAACCTGTACGCCTTTGAGGGGGCGCTCTCTCAGGCTGGATTTTCTGTAGTAACAGCCCGTTCAGGTAATGAGGCGCTGCAGTACCTGATGAAGCATCGAGTCTCTCTGATCTTGCTGGATGTGCAGATGCCAGAGATGAATGGCTTTGAGTTGGCCAGCATTATTCGACAATCCGCCGGAGGCGAGGAGGTGCCGGTCCTGTTTATCTCTGCCACCCAGAATACCAGTGAATTTATTAAACATGGTTATGCGGTCGGGGCTTATGACTACCTCACCAAACCGATTGATGATGAGATCTTGATTAACAAGGTGCGGTTGTTTCACACCCTCTATTGTCAGAAAAGGGAGTTAGAGCAGCGCCATCAAGCGACAGAGGCGCTCAATGCCGCATTGCAAAACAATGAGGTGCTCAAACAGGCGGTCGATACAGCAGAGAGAGCAACCCAAGCCAAGGATGAGTTTCTGGCCTCTATGAGTCATGAGCTGAGAACACCGTTGACCTCGATCATTGGTAACAGTGATCTGATGGTAGAGACCCCGCTCAACCATGAGCAGAGAGAGCTGTTGGAGTCGATGGCGGTCTCTGGAAAAAGCCTGCTCTATCTGATTAATGATATTTTGGATACCTCCAAGATTGAGGCGGGGAAGTTTGCTGTTGACCGTGTTGAGTTTGACCTTTTGGCAGTGATCCATGAGTTGAACAAGATTTTCAAGTACCGTGCGGAGCAGTCTGGCTTGCGTTTCCAGGTGGAGACGCAGGTTGATACCACCCTGCTCTGTGTCGGGGATGATAAGCGCATCACCCAGGTTCTGGTGAACCTGTTGGGTAATGCCATCAAATTCACCTCTGCAGGTCTGGTACAGCTTACAGTTACAGAAGAGCCCTCCTCTTCAAGCCTCAAATTTGAGGTGGAAGACAGTGGTATTGGGATGGATCAGGAGGCTGTGGGCCGACTGTTTCAACCTTTTGAGCAGGCCAATCAATCTATTTCAGGCAGTTATGGTGGCACCGGTCTGGGACTCTATATCTCCTCTACATTAACCGCTTTGATGGGAGGGGAGTTGAGTGTGGAGAGTGAGCCGGGCAGAGGGTCTCGGTTTGAACTCATACTGCCGCTGGAGCGGGTCAAGCGCCCTGAGACTGTGACACTAGCCCCGCAGGCAGGGCATAAGCTAGCGCTGAAGGGGCGCATCCTGATTGCAGAGGATGATCCCGGCCTACAACTGCTGGAAAAGAGAATGGTAGAGCCACTGGGGGTTGAGGTGGAGTGTGCCAACAATGGTGCAGAGGCGGTGGAGATGGCGCTTTCTGGCTCATATGATCTGATCTTGATGGATATGCAGATGCCGATTATGAGTGGGATTGATGCCACATCAACCCTGCGAGAGAGGGGATATCAGGGGCCGATTATTGCGTTAACGGCGAATGTGATGGAGAAGCATCGTAAGCAGTTTGAGGCTGCTGGTTGTACCCAGTTTCTCTCTAAGCCGATTGATCGCAAGGCGCTCAAGGAGGTGTTAGTGGAATTTTGCTCTTGTTGATGGTTGCTTGGTCGAGTCTTTGCATCTTTTTGCATCTTTTTGTATAATTTTGTATATACTGAGGCCCCGTTGAAACAGAGATGATCTGCTACCTGTATTAGAAAAGTTTTATGAAGAGCTCACGATCGATTTTTTCACACCACCTGCGTGTGGTGCTTACCGCACTGTTGGTTTCAGCCGTCTCTATTGGTGGCGTTCTCTATTACTTCTCCCAGCAGGCATTGATCGAAACCATTAAGCAGTCACTGAGCTATCAGGCAGATCTACGCAAAGAGGGGGTCTTGACGCTGTTTCAAGAGCAGAAGCAGTGGATGGTGGAGGTTACGCAGAGTGCTGGGGTGGCACAGAGCGCACAAGAGTTGATTAGTATCTATACGGATCATGGTTTAGATGATCCTCTCTATACCGTGACGACGGAAAAATTCCGTCATCAATATCAGGCGATATTGGGCTTGCAGGGGGTAAAAGACCTCTTTTTGGTGACCCCAGAAGGGGAGCAGGCATTTTCTATGCAATCCGATAATTTTGATCTGGGCAATGATCTGACTGCAGAGGGCTTTTATGGTGAGACGGTCTTCTCTAAACTGTTAGAAGATGTTGCTGATGAACGGGCGCTTGTGATCTCTTACTACGGTTATGTGGAGCAGCTGGGAAAATCTGGTGTACTGATTGGTATCCCAATTTTTGAGCGCTCGAATGATCCGCAGAGTACCCTGTTGGGGGTGCTTGTGCGCCCCTTCGCACTGCAGCGCATGAGAGATCTGTTGAGTAACTTTAGTGGGCTGGGGGAGACGGGGGTTGTGGTGGTGGCTCAGTCGCGTTTTGGTGGGCAAGGGGTTAACTTTATCAGCCACTTTAGAGATGACCAGATGGGGGTTCGAGATGAGGCCTGTGAGCAGACAGTCGTCTCTTCACCAGAGCGCTTCTCGCTGTTTAATGCGCTCGATGGTGGCAGTGGTTCAGGTTGGATGTTGAGTAGTGTTTGCCAGCCGGTATTTGCCGACTGGAGTCTGATTCCAGAGTTGGGGTGGGGGTTTGTGGTGCGCCAAAGCCGCGAAGAGATTATGGCTCCCATCGTTGAGTTGCGGCGTAATTTTATGATTGCGATGGTTCCGGTGATGTTGCTGCTGTTATGGATGGTCTACGGAATGTCTCACACCCTCTCTCGTCCACTGAAGCGCCTTGCGGGTGCTGCAGACCGGGGACAGATCAAGGATCAGCCGCTGGGTAGATTAAATGAGATTAACTCACTGACGCTCTCTCTACAGCGTATGGTGCTGATTCTGGAGGAGTCTACTGCCGTTGCAGAGAAGGCCACTCAGGCCAAGGATGAGTTTCTGGCCTCAATGAGCCATGAGTTGCGCACCCCACTGTCCTCTATTATCGGTAATAGTGAGCTATTAAAAGAGCGAGAGCAGGATGAGGATAAACAGCAGATTATCCAGTCGATTGAGCGTTCAGGTCGAGGGCAGTTGGCCCTGGTCAATGATATTCTTGATATGTCAAAGATTCAGTCGGGTAAATTTGATATTGATGAGCATCCCTATGACCTCTCTCTGCTGCTCACGGATCTAGAGCAGACCTTCTCCACTCAGGCGAGAAATATTGGCCTGAAATTTATTGTGGTTCAGGAGAAACCTGAAGTTATGGAGCTGCTGGGGGATGTCCAACGGGTTCAACAGATCTTGATGAACCTGATGAGTAATGGGCTTAAATTTACCGATAAAGGGGAGGTTCGGTTGACGGTATCTGTGCAGGAAGGCGTACTGGTTTTTCAGGTCAAGGACAGTGGCATCGGTATGTCACCAGAGGTGCTACAGCGGCTCTTTCGCTCCTTCCAGCAGGCGGATAGCTCAATCTCCCGCCGTTTTGGCGGAACCGGTCTTGGGCTCTATATTTCACAAAATCTAGCAGGGTTGATGGATGGAAAGATCGAGGTGAGTAGTGAAGAGGGGGTGGGCTCTACCTTTACACTGACGCTTCCCTATCAGCAGAGTGATCGCCCAGTTAAAAGTACAGTCGAAAAAGAGAAACAGTTAGTCTCCAATGAGCAGATAGCTGGGCATGTTTTGATTGCTGAAGACACTCCAGAACTGCAGCTGCTTGAGCGGCGTATCCTAGAAGGGGTGGGGGTGACGGTTACCGTTGCGAATAATGGCGAGGAGGCGGTGGAGTTGAGCAAAAGCCACTCCTTTGACCTGATATTGATGGATATGCAGATGCCAGTTATGGATGGTATTGAGGCAACTAGAGAGATTAGGGCTGCAGGCAACACCATCCCGATCATTGCACTCACCGCCAATGTGATGCAGGCGCATCGAGATGCATTTAATGCGGCTGGGTGCGACGACTTTCTTGGGAAACCGATCAATAGACAGAAGCTGCTGCAGCTGCTTAAGGGGTACATCTCTGAGGGGTAAGAATTCCTCAGTGGGATATCAATAATGGATTGAATGCCCCTGAATGTGGGGTTACTATAGTGGCTTGGTTGAGAGGCTTTTTTCGGGATTGATGCAAATCAAGTCGTTGATTGGAGCTGGATGGCTACACTACCTCTTACTGGTTAACATCACTCTCTACAAGACAAAACTCGCTCTCCAAGGGAGATCGACACGAGGTACGACCTGATGAAAAAAAGCTATTCGACGTTTGGACTCTTTTCCCTGATCATTGTTGCATTGATCACGATTTTCCTTGGGTTCCTGTTTGGAATGGATAACCCACTACCGTGGATTGTATTGGCTGTCCTAGCGATTATCCCCTATATGCATGAACGCAAAATTCGCAGGGAGTATATCGACTGGAGCGATAAATATATGGTGGGCATCGAGTTGATCGATCATGACCACCAGAAGCTGGTTGGGCTGCTGAATCAGGTGGTGAGTGCAGCCAATTTCAATATGGGTGATAGCTATGTGCGTAGTGTGATTAGTGAAGTGGTCGACTACACCAAATACCACTTTGATCGCGAAGAGGGGCTGATGAGGGATAATGGTTATCCAGGTCTGGAGGAGCACCAAGTCCAGCATCGCAGTATGATTGAGCAGGTTGAGAAGTTTAGCAAGCGTATCGAAGAGCGCCCAAATTGTGAGGATGATGTCTGTATGGAGATCTACCGTTTCCTCAAATCTTGGTTGATTAACCACATCACCCATACTGATAAAGAGGTGGGTAAGTACCTACTGTCAAAGGGACAGCATTGAGAGCGCGTAATATGCGGCATAGTTCTTGGTGGAGAGGGTGGTTAAGTGGTGCGCTACTGCTGCCTGCCGTAGTAATGGCAGATGCACCGCTGGATGATGAGCTATCCACAGCGATGGCAGCAACGCCTAACGTCGAGGCGGGAAAAGCGGTGTTTCGGCTCTGTGTGGTCTGCCATCAGACGGAGTCTTGGGGAGTGGAAGATGGAAACTATCCACAGCTTGCCGGGCAGCATAGCAGTGTAATTATTAAGCAAATCGCAGATATCCGTGCAGGTAATCGGGATAACCCAGCGATGCTGGTGATTGCCCAGGAGAAGGTGATGGGTGGTCCTCAAGCGATTGCCGATGTCACCGCCTATATTCAGACCTTACCGATGACACCGACCCCAGGGGTGGGGCCGGGAGAGAAGCTGGATAAGGCTGAGCGCATCTACTTCAGGAAATGTGCGGAGTGCCATGGCAGTAACGGCCAAGGAGATGGTGAGCGTTATTTTCCACGTATTCAGGGACAGCACTATGCGTATCTACTGCGTCAGCTCAACTGGATTCGGGAAGGAAAGCGGCGGAACGCCAACCCAGAGATGGCAAGAAGGCTCAACAAACTTAAACCGCGTGACCTGACCATTCTGGCAGACTATGTCTCTAGATTGAAGCCACCAGCAGAGAAGATTGCACCAGTGGGTTGGAAGAATCCCGATTTTTGAGTGGCTTGAGTGGTTAGTGTTCTATATGGGTTAATGCTCTATTGAGAAGGTGCTGAGGGAGGCCCTTCAACTACCGTTGCACCGGGTTGTAGCGGATTCTCGCGTGCGGTAATTTTGATCATAAACTCTCCCTCCGCGGTTGTCTCAATGGCGGTAGCAAAGTTACGCTGTTGGAGGTAGTCGAGTAACGGTTGCGGGTGGATGCCGATATGGAGGGTAAAAGAGTCTCCGGGGGAGAGCATCATCGCCTCAGATGAGGCCTGTTGAAACGGCTTGGGGCACTCCAGTCCTCGGACATCGACTACAGGGGGTGATGTCTCTGTATTCATGGAGGATATGATCCTCCTCCTTAGTGGTTCTGTAAATACCTATTTGTGGTCTGTTCAGGGGCTCGTTAATGCTGAGAGAGAACCGCTTTGAGTCGGGTTGCCACCTCAGTGGGGGCAATACCGTGTGCAAATTTGGTGATAAATTTGCCGTCAGGAGCCATCAGGAATAGCCCTGAAGAGTGGTCAATGATGTACTCGTCTGCTGCGCGGCTGGGGTCCTCCACCTTTTCGTACTGTATGCGATAGAGTGCAGCGACCCGATCTACCATGGCTTGTGTACCGGTCAGCCCAACCAGAGTGGGGTGAAAGTAGGTGACATAGGTGTTCAGTATCTCGGGCGTATCCCGAGTGGGGTCTACGGTGATGAAGTAGGGGCGGACCTGTTCAGCCAGCTCACCAATTTGATTGAGTGCTGAAGAGAGGGTGATTAGTGATGTGGGGCAGACATCAGGGCAGAAAGTGTAGCCGAAATAGATGAGGTGGAACTTTCCAAGTAGGTCCTGATCTGTGATCAACTTTCCATGGTGATCTCGCAACATGAATTTGCCACCAATCCCGCTTGAGAGTGGTGCTTGATCACTGTCAGGTGGTAGGCTGATAGGGCTGTTTTCGAACTGCAGGCACTGTTTGATGGCGCTGGTGTTGTATTTCATTAGCTCAAAATAGAAGTCGGTACCGGACTCTAGTGTGGTGCCAAAGCTATCCAGCGGAGTGATGTTGAGTTGTACGCCTTGGGTCAGTATAGGGAGCTGTTCCATCGCGCTCTGCTGTTCGGTAAGCAGGCAGCTATAGTCACCGCTGGCCAGCTTGGCGTGACTCTGCAGTAGTGATAGCCCGCTGACGGGTGTTGTGGGTGACTGCGTGACCACGCCGCGAATCTTCAGTGCATAGGCCTGTTCAAAATACTGCAGGGTATCGTAGTAGGCCATGCCGATGCCGCTCTTGAGACCACGGTAGCCATACTCCAAATTGCGATCAAGTCGTGCCAGACGTAGCAGCAGCTGATGGCGATTGCGCTCATACAGCGCCTTGCGCTCGGGGTCGACCTTCATCAGTACGCGCGCCAGCTCATCGGTGAGGATGATGATGTTGCGGCTGTCGAGCCAGAAGAAGGGGTCACGCTTACTCTCATCCCAACGTGAGGGGAGCACCTTAATCTCTTCGTTATCCAGTAGTGTCAGTACGGTAGTGTTGGCGTTAAGCTGCTGCAGGGGTTCGAGCATGAACTTTTCCAGCTCAGGTCCGACCCAGACGATAAGATCGGCTTGCTGAATACTCTTTTTCTGTGGCTCACTTAAACGGTAGTGGTAGGGGAGCTGCGCTCCATCAACCAACAGTTGAGGAGGCGTTGATCCAGCCAGCAGTCCAGAGAGGATGGAGTGGATCGGTTTGATGGTGGTGACCACCTTCAAAGGGGCGTCGGCCCAGCTTGATGAGGCGATAAGAAGCAGAACCCATAGAGTTGTCAGTTGGCGATACATAGTGTGCTACCTGTTGTGGTTACGGTTTGGGTAACAGGGTGGTTGGGGTTTCAGCGAATTTTGTGCTCAATGCCTGAATGGCGTGGTCCACCTGTTGGCTGAGTGTAGATTCACTGGGGCAGGGTTGCCTGTTGGAGATGATCTCCAGAAAGGCATCATTGGTGGATTGATCAAAGGCCTCACCGATTACCCGTAGCTTGGGGACAGTGCTGACCAGAGAGCGCTTCATACGGCGAGTCTCATCAATATATTTACAGTTGAGTGCTGTACCATTGAGTTTGCCGAGTGCGCGTACGGACTCGAATTGTGCCTCAGTAATCGCATAGGCTGAGGTTGAGAGTAGGGCGAACAGCAGAGTGGATGTGATACGGGTCATATGCGGAGGATGGTATCAAATGAGAGACTGGAGCGGTGTTGATTCAGGTCAAGAGTGCCTCTCATGTGCGATTTATCAGTTAATCCATCAGCAAACCCATCTGTGAATCCTTGGTGGTTGGCTATCCGCCCTAAAACCCTCTCTATGGCGATTGTTCCGGTCTCTGTCGGCGGGGTGATTGCGCATCTGGAGGCGGGGGTATTTGAGCCGATTCCGCTGCTGGCTATTGTGTTGGCGGCGATGCTGATTCAGGTGGGAACCAATCTCTATAACGATGCTGGAGATGCACTGCGTGGAGCAGATGGTCCAGACCGTCTTGGTCCCAAGCGGGCTGTAGCCGAGGGGTGGTTAGAGGCGGCCAGTGTACAGCGTGCCGCGTACCTTAGTTTTGCTTTGGCGCTGTTGCTAGGCGGCTATCTGGTGTTGTTGGGCGGGTTACCCATTCTGTTGATCGGACTGCTCTCACTGGCAGCGGGGTTAGGCTATACCGCAGGTAAAATTCCTATCGCCTACACCTTTCTTGGGGAGCTGTTTGTGTTTCTCTTCTTTGGTGTAGTAGCCGTGGCGGGTACGGTGTGGCTATTATTGGCAGAGTGGAGTGTGACGGCGCTCTGGTCTGGCAGTGCCATTGGATTGATTGCGGCAGCGGTGCTGGTGGTCAATAACTATCGGGACATTGAGACCGATGCCCCCGTGGGTAAACGCACACTGGCGGTGTGGTTGGGAAAAGCACGCACACGACAGCTCTATCTGCTGCTGATCCTGTTACCCTTTGCACTGATTGCTGCGCTGGTTGAGCCACTACAACGTCCGAACTTGTTGTGGAGCATGTTGTTGGCACTACCACTGGCACTCTATCTCGGGTGGTCGATCTACCGTACCCCTCATGGGCGAGGGTTGAATCGGCTGCTGGTGCAGACAGCGCAATTACAGGTACTGTTTGCGGGACTGTTTATGATTGGAGTCTATTTATGAGAGTATATTTTTCACTACCTTTGGGGGTGTTGCTGTTGTGGTGTGGCTGGAGTGGCGCAGTTCAGGCGCAACAAGAGGTCTCCTTGACCCCACCTCCAGAGTCGATTGCCGCGTGGTATAAGCCAGAGAATAAGCGTCAGGTGTGGCTGCATACGATGTTTGGATTACGTCGTTCGATGCAGGCGATTCAAGAGTATGTGGCGCTGAAAGATGGGGCACGGCTGGATAAGTGGAGCGCAAAGTTTCTGAAAAAATATCGCAGTATCCCGCAGATGGTTCCAGAGTGGAGTGATGAGGTTGAGCTACAGTGGGCCGATCGGTTGGAGCAAGCTGTTGTTGAACGCAAGTGGGAGGCGGTGGGGCCCGCGCTGCGAAAGCTGGGTATGAGTTGTCGCTCTTGTCATCAGGATTATCGAGCGCTGACAGCTGCGATTTATCGCACCCCTAAATATGATCAGCTGATGGTCGAAGATAGTGAGACGCTCGAAGAGCACTCTTTCAAAGAGGCGATGAAGCGGGTTACTCGCTCTATGAATGGTTTTAAAATTGCGGTGGATGATCAACGCTTGCAGGCTGCAACGCAGCACCTCGAACAGTTTCGTCAACGGGTCACTGATCTGGGGAGTAGTTGTGTAGCGTGCCATAAAGATTCTGCCCCCAAGGCCCGTATTTTGGGTGCAGAGACCGAGGCGTTGCTGGAAGAGCTATCGCTCAAGTTACAGGGAGACCAGAAAGGCATTGGAAGAAAGTTGGGTGAGGTCGGGGTTGTGGTCTGCGCCCGTTGTCATGCTGTGCACCGTAGCTTAAGCGATCTGACAGGTGTGTTGGAGTGATGCCAGAGAATGCTACAGAGAAACTCTCTCAGAGCTTTGGTTTCAGTGAGGTGGAGTCCAGTGAGCGCGAAGAGAAGATCCGCGCGGTATTTGAGGCGGTCGCCCCACGCTATGATTTGATGAACGATGTGATGAGCTTCGGTATTCACCGTCTCTGGAAGCGGCGTCTGGTGCGGGAGGTGTCACCAGAGCCACAACAGATGATTGTTGATCTGGCGGGGGGGACCGGAGATATCGCCCAACAGATGGCGGCCAAAGGGTGTCGTGTATTGGTGATTGACCCCAGTGAGGGGATGATGGCAGAGGGGGCGGCACGTCATTTATCGAATGTGGAGTTTCGGGTGGGGGCCGGTGAGGCGATCCCTCTAGAGGATGCATCAGTTGATCGACTTACCATCTCTTTCGGTATACGCAACACTACCGATATGGCGCAGACGCTACGAGAGATTCACCGGGTGTTAAAGCCGGGGGGGCGCTTCTACTGTCTGGAGTTCTCTAGACCTGCATGGTGGTTGAAACCATTTTACGATTTTCACTCGTTCTATATTATCCCCCGACTGGGCGCATGGATTGCCAAGGCACCGATTGCATACACCTATCTGGTCGAGTCGATTCGCCGCTTTCCTGATCAAGAGGAGATGAAGGGGGGAATTGAGGCGGCAGGGTTTCACTCTGTGCGTTACCACAATCTCAGTTTTGGCATCGCCTGTATCCATATTGGTGAAAAGTAGATGGATGAATCGATGGGAGCACTGCAACAGCTCCAGCAGCAGGTCGATTTATGAGTGCTCCATCCATCTTGTTAGAGACCAGCGGGAGTGAGGGCTGCCCAAAACGGATTGCACTGAACTATCAGACGTTACGGGCGAGTGCACTGATGGGGCAGGCTCTGGAGGCGCTACGTACAGGAGATTGCTGGCTCAACTGTCTGCCACAGACCCATGTCGGTGGGCTTGCGATTCACTACCGTTGTGAACAGGCGGGGGCCAATATGCTGCTGCACTCGGGCTTTAACCCCGAGAGGGTCCAGCAAGATATAGAGCAATATGCAGTGACCCATATCTCGCTGGTTCCGGTGATGCTCTCAAAGCTACTGGATCAGTATGGGGATGAGCCTGCTCCAGAGAGCTTGCGCACGGTATTGATGGGCGGCGACAGACTCCCCAAGGAATTGGCTGTTCGTGCTGTGAATGCGGGTTGGCCGATTGTGGTCTCCTATGGGATGACCGAAACCGCATCGCGTATTACCCTGTTACGGCTTAGCGTAGATACGATTGCAGAGTGGGAGGAGAGTGATGTTGGGCCACCACTCCCCGGAGTCTCATTAACCATAGGGGATGCAGGAGAGGTTCGCATCCGTAGTGAGCAGCTCTTTCCCGGTGAAGAGAAGGAGGTGGTTACGGGGGACTCGGGGAGTATTGATGAGTGTGGTCATCTACATATTCATGGTCGTCTGGATGACCAGATCCTCTCAGCGGGCTATCTGGTCGATCCTCTGGAGGTAGAGCAGCAGCTGCTTAGTTGTCCATCGATCAGAACGGTTGCTGTAGCAGGAAGAGCAGACTCAGAGTGGGGGGCGCTGGTGGTGGCGGTTACTGAGCAGCCTCTCTCCTCCTCTGCGCACGACTGGATAGAGCAGAATCTCTCTTCTTATCAGCGCCCTCGATATTTTGTGGTAGTGGAGCAGTTGAAGAGAAATAGCTCTGGAAAGCTGGATCGACAGTGGCTCAAGCTAGTTGTTGAGGGGGTAGTTGTTGAAGAGCAGGTGGTGAATGATGTGGAGTGATATCACCCGTTCGCTGCACAACCGCAACTATCGCCACTATCTGTTGGGGCAGCTGGTCTCCCTGCACGGTACACAGATTGCCAGTGTGGCACAGTCATGGCTGGTCTATAACATGACCCAGTCGAGCCTGATGTTAGGGCTGGTCCACTTCTCTATGCTGTTTCCCATTCTACTGTTTGGACTCTTTAGCGGAGTGTTGGCCGACCACTTCTCGCGCAGGCGACTGCTACTCTTCTCGCAAGGTGGTGCCATGCTGCTCACCTTTCTGTTGGCGGGGTTAGCGTTGAGTGGGCAGCTGGAGTTGTGGCAGATCTTTGTGATTGCTGCGATGATTGGGACCACACAGGCGGTTGATATGCCTGTGCGCCAATCGTTCCTTTCTGATCTGGTGCCGAAAGAGATGCTCTCCAACGCGGTGGGGCTCAACTCCAGTGTCTTCAATATGGCCCGCTTTATCGGTCCGGCGGTCGCGGGTTTGCTGTTGTTGCAGTGGGAGGCGGGGCTGCTGTTTGTGCTCAATGGTCTGAGCTACCTGTTGCTGCTCTATCTACTGTGGAGGATGAAAGTCCCTCAGGGGGCTGTAAGGCGACAAAGAGAGAGTAAGTGGCACGCACTGAAGGCAGGGCTGAACTATGTTTGGGGGCATCGGCAGATTCGTCCCGCGCTGGTTCATGTGGGGCTGGTGAGTATGATGGGGACCGCTTTTGTGGTGTTGATGCCGGTGTTTGCAGACCAGCAGTATGTGGGAGGCAGTGATACCTTGGGTTGGCTACTCTCTGCTGCGGGAGCAGGTTCATTGATTGGTGCGTTGAATCTTGCACGTAAGCGTAGTGACACAGTACTGGCCCCCGCAGTGGGTTGGGGAGGGGCAGCAGGGGCCACAGCGCTGCTCCTCTTTAGTTACAGTGATCAGCTGCTGGTGTCGATACCGATTCTGTTTGTGGCGGGCTTCTCCATCACCACGGCTGTTGCCTCCACCAATGCCTATATTCAGGTGCTATTGGAGGATCAGATGCGAGGGCGGGTGATGTCGCTGTTCTCCATGATCTTTGTTGGGATGGCCCCTATCGGTAGTCTCAGTTCGGGGGCGATCGCAGAGTGGTGGGGGATTCAGTGGGCGGTGATCCTGTTTGCTCTGTTAGGGGGGGCTGGATCGCTGTTTTTTCTCTATCAACACTCTGCGGCTAAAGAGTAGCTAAGAGTAGTGGGAATATTAGAAAAGTTGAAGGGCTTCATTTAAATATTCAACTGTTCATTAAGGCTGTTCTGTAGATAATTTAATGAGTTGATAGGTTGGACGGTTAATAAGGGGTTGGGTTTTGGATCAGAGAAATACCTGTGCTGTGGTGACGTTTAATGATGGCTCCAAGCACCACTATACCAATGTACTTCGCGGCGGGCTGGCGATGTCGAGTCGTGGTGCACGTATCGCATTGACCCTGTTGGATCACTCCGTACAGTATCTGGAAAACAGCAACAGTGTGATGATGGTCGATGAGTATTGGCTAGAGGAGCATGCGGACCTGATTTCAAAGAGTGACCCTACAGTCACTGAGCACCGTCCCACACTGGGGCCTTGGTGGGTCGATGCGGCAGGGGCGATTGTGGCAGGCAACCCGGACGACTATCGGATGATTGCCGACACACGCCATGCCCATGTGCCAGAGGCACAGCGCTCTGCAAATGCTGAGGTGATGGCGCAAGCGCTGCAAATGAAAAATCTATTGCACGAGTTTGTCGCCTGTTCGCGCCGCAATAAAACCGTGTGTGACTCTCTGCCTCCAGAGGTGTTGATAGAGAGCCAACAGATTCTTGAGGCGTTTGAGTAGTCCTCTAATAGGATGAGCTATAGCTTCAGAGGCTGCTCATACTCCTCCATAAAGTGATAGAGCGAACTATCCAGTAACTTCATCGCCCCATCCAGTAGGTGGCAACGTCCACTGCCGGGCAGGATTCGAGTCAGGTTGATCAGCGTGTCAAGGTCTGCACGGGTACCTGCGCCACTGTCAATGCGGCTCAACAGTTGTGAGGCGTAGTAGGTGCCAGTCTTGCAGGAGGGACACTGCCCACAGGAGGAGTTGGCAAAGAAGGAGACATACTCCGTCACCCGCCGCACAATTCCTGTCCCTTCAGAGATCACAATCATCGCCCCAGTACCTAGGCTAGATCGGCGTTCCTGTACCGAGTTAAAGTCGAGTGGGACATCAAGATCCTTCGGGGTGAGGATGGTGTTGGAGGGGCCGCCGGTAAATACCGCCTTCAGTTTTCGATCTAGCAGCATACCGCCGCCGTAGTTGTGGATCAGCTCGGTCAGTGGTGTCCCCATTGGAAGCTCATAGGCTCCGGGGTGGAGTACATCGCCACTCAGAGAGAAGATCTTGGTACCGTTGGCCTCTCCCTCTCCTTGGTTGGCAAACCACTCTGCGCCGTTGCGCAGGATATGGGAGACATTCGAGAGTGTCTCGGTATTGTTAATCAGGGTGGGGGAGCCAAACAGTCCAGACTGGGCGGGGTAGGGGGGCTTGCCACGGGGGAAGGGGAATTTTCCCTCAATCGACTCCAACGCAGCGGTCTCCTCTCCTCCGATATAGAGCCCAGAGCTGGCGACCACGTAGAACTCTAGAGGTCGCCCCAGTATCTTGGAGATCTGGTTGATGTATTGGGTCTCATCCCACTGGTTGACCGCCTCCTTCATCGCCTCCAGTGAGCCGGTGAGGTGAGGATTGATGTAGAAGACGATCTGGTTAATGCCGGTGGCGAGCGCGGTGATCATTGCCCCTTCGATCACCTGATGCGGTGTCTCTTGCAGCAGGACGCGATCTTTAAAGGTGCCGGGTTCATCTTCATTGCCATTACAGATGAGGTATTTGTCTTGGTCATTAGACTCGTTGGCGACAAACTCCCACTTGATATGCGCAGGGAAACCACTGCCCCCCAACCCCAGTAGCTTGGCATCGCGGATGGTGGGGATAATTAACTCAGGGTTGGTAATGGCGTTGTCGAGCCCATCCCCCCCAACATCGATCAGCCATGCATCCAGATCAGCACCGAAGCGGCGATCAGGGTGAAGCAGTACTTGGTTCAGCGGGCTGTTCTGGCTCATGAGTGGCTCCTGCGGTTGCGGTGCAGTCCAATGTAGTCGGAGTCGAGATCGAACTTGGCGTACTCAGGGAACAGCAGCGGGCCTTCACAATCGAGAGAGAGGTTGCTGTGGGTCAGTTCACGGCGTAGCTGGTTGAGGTGTTCAATTGAGAGTTGGCTACTGCGTTTGTTTTTACGTCGTTCCGCTGCAACCAGCCCTGCACGGCGACCAAAGCTGATGATCTCCAGCAGTGCATTACCCATCAGTCGATTTTTGCCATGGATGCCACCGGCTACCTCGCCCACGCAAACAAGTCCGGGGATAGAGGTCTCACCGTTTTCATTGATCACCACGCCACCGTTCTGGTAGTGGAGTGTAGGGTAGATCAGCATCGGTTTCTGAGTCAGGTCGGTTCCGGTTTTCTTCCCTAGATGCATCAGCTTGGGGAATTTCTGCTGTAACAGGCCGGGGTGGCGTAGCTCCAGTCCGGGGGTGTCGAGCCAGACACCCGCCTGATGATCTTCGGTGACGATGCCGCGCCCCTCCTGACATTCACGGATGATCGAGGCGGCAACGATATCTCGCGCCTGTAGTTCATCGGTGAAGCGCTCCCCTTTGCCGTTCAGTAGGTAGGTGCCATTAGAGCGCACCCCTTCGGTGATCAGTGTGCCAGCCAGATGGTAGGGGTGGGCAAGGCCCGTGGGGTGGTACTGGAAGGAGTCGAGGTCGCGCAGTGCGGCACCCAAACGGTAGGCGAGTACCAACCCATCTCCGGTTGCACCAAAGTGGTTGGAGGTGGGGAAGGTGTTGAGGTGCATACGACCAATGCCACCTGTCGCAAGAATCACGGTCTTAGCGCTAACCTGAATGTATTTGCGGTCTTTCAATGAGGAGAGTACAGCGCCGGAACAGCCGCCCATGTCATCACTCAGTAGCTCTACAGTGGGTGAGTAGTTCCACACCTCAACACCGCTGTTATAGACCGCTTCGCGCAGTACCCGCATCATCTCTAGTCCGGTGTAGTCGCGGTAGAAACAGATACGCTCTGCTGAGGTGCCGCCAGCACGGCGGGTTAACAGATCACCAAACTCATCCAGATCAAACTGCATCCCCTGCTGGATCAGCCAGCGGATTACATCAGGGCCATCCAGTGCCAGCTTAGCGACCAGATTGGGGTCGGAGTGGTGATGCCCCGCCTTCAGGGTGTCATCAAAGTGGGTCTGTGGAGAGTCCCCTTTGTTGATTGAGGCCTGAATGCCGCCCTCGGCCATGATGGTGTTGCTGTCTCCGAGGCGCAGCTTGGTTGCAAGAATCACTTTTGCCCCCTGCTGTTGCGCAATCAGCGCAGCGGCACAGCCCGCACCCCCGCCTCCAATCACCAATACATCGGTTTTAACGGTTGCAGCACCCGCAAGGTCGGCCTCATTGATGCGAGAATCAGACTGTAACAGCTGGGCCAGCTGTTTATGGCAAGGGTCTCCTTTATTGGGGCCGATCTGCAGGGTGGCGCGGGACTCCTCAATATAGTCTGGGTGAAAGTGGTTTAGTAGTTGACGATTTTCCAGTGCAGGTTCGGGGAGTGGGAGTTCACGATTGGCTTGGTAATTGTCCAACGCCTCTCGGTAGCTGATGCCATTGGGTGTGGTTTTATTCATGATTCACCCCCCTCTTTGTTGATGGCGAGCTCTCCTCGACGGATCTTCTCCAGTCGGTTGATCAGATTAGAGGGGCGTGAATGGAAGTAGGCGGTGACCCGGCGGGCGAAGAGTCCAACCCGGTTGGGGGCGATCTGCTCTGGGCAACCCGTCATACAGAGATCACACATGATGCACTCTATGAATAGATCTCCCGCCTCTTTAAAGCGCCCCTTTACGGCCAGTTCGACCCCTTTCTCTACATCAATATCCTTGGGGCAGACCGTGGTGCAGCCGTGGCAACTGCGACACTGTTGTGCCTCAGGAAAAACCTTGTGAAATTCAGTCTGTACCTCCCATGAGTTGGGGATCTGCTCCAGGTTATAGCTGTGCTGGGAGGGGGAGGGGAAGACCAAGAACATCACCTCCATCCCCTCTTCAACCAATGTTTGGCACCCCATCTCCATGGATACGCCATCCACATCAGCGCGACGCACCAGTACCCGACAGGAGCCGCAGACCCCCTCCAGGCAGCCGACACCCTGCACACGTGGATAACCAGCGTGCCAGAGTGCTTGAATAACAGAGAGTGTCGAGGGGACACGGATCTGCTTTCCGTTGATGGTAACTTCTACTTTGCTTCTTTGGATACTCATTCCTGGGCTTCCTTTGGGGATTTCTGCGGCTCTTTATACGGTCTCTTTGAGCTTCTTCTCAACCCCCAGAATGGGGTTATCGAAATCGAAAGGGGGCGGCATTCTAGCACAAAAGGCCAAAAATAGACAGCTGTGCATGCTGTAGGGTGCTGTAAGGGTTTGAGAAGACAGATAAAGTTATCTGTCTAGAAGGTTGGCAAGGGTTAAGCGTAGGTGTTGATATTGCTGCCAGAGGCTTGGAGTTGTGCGGAGCGTGCCTTTCTCTCTGCTGCAGCCTCTGAGGAGCGGGCTTCTGATTTTTGCTTGTTCTCTTGAGCGATCTCGTTAGAGAGGGCGGCAAACGCCTCTCGTGCCTCACGGGATTTTACGGCAGTTGCCTCTACAGAGTAGGGGGAGTTGCCTGTGCTGCTGAGTGATACGCTATCCATACCTCTATTGTAGTGCGGGTTTTTTGTTTGTGTACTGTAGTTTGCTCCCTTCCTCTTACAGGGAGAGGGGGTAGGAGCTGTAAATAGCCCACTCTTGCCGCAAGCAGTTCGCTACATCTTCTGTAGACTGCATGGAATTGAGATTGAGTATGTGGTGTGTGACGGGTTTAATACAAGCACAAAAAACCCGCTAACTCATTAAAAAGGAAGCGGGTTGGTGTTGACTGTTGCGACTTGTAATAACTCAATCACTTTTATAGTTGGTACTCCCTAGGGGAATCGAACCCCTGTTACCGGCGTGAGAGGCCAGCGTCCTAACCGCTAGACGAAGAGAGCACAGCTCGTGAATAACCAAGCGGTGCGTATTCTGCCACGGCGATAAAACAAGTACAATACGCAATTATGAAAAAACTTGGAAAGAAAAGTCCTGCTGAAAAAGGGGATAACAAAAGAAGTGAAGGTGGGGCGAAAGGTTGGCTGAAGCGACTCTTCTCCTCAGCGCCTAAGCAGACTACAGCGCATCGTAATGGTGATGAGCCACTGGTTTTCTCTCGCTCAGAACACCCCATCTCTCGTAGGCAGATGAGCCGTAACGCAGTTAAGGTTTTGAATCGGCTGAATCAGGCTGGTTATGAGTCCTTTCTGGTGGGGGGGGGGGTACGTGACCTGATGCTGGAGCGTGAGCCGAAAGATTTTGATGTGGCCACCAGCGCGACACCGGAAGAGGTGAAGGAGGTGTTTCGTAACTGCCGCCTGATTGGCCGCCGTTTCCGCCTGGCCCATGTCCACTTTGGTCGTGAGATTATTGAAGTGGCCACCTTCCGCTCGGGGCAAGAGAGCAGCCAAAGCGATCAAAAACAGACTGAAGATGGAATGATTCTGCGCGATAACCAGTATGGTACGTTGGAGGAGGATGCATGGCGCCGCGACTTTACCATCAATGCGCTCTACTACAATATCGACGGCTTCTCGGTGGTGGACTATACCGGTGGGGTTGCGGATCTAGAGCAGGGGCAGATCCGCTTGATTGGTGATCCAGAACAGCGTTTTCGAGAAGATCCGGTACGTATGCTGCGTGCGGTGCGTTTTGCAGTCAAGCTGGGTTTCCAGATTGAGAAGCAGACCGAGGCACCCATTCGCCCACTGGGTAACTTGTTGGAGCAGATTCCTCAAGCGCGTCTCTATGAGGAGTTTCTGAAGATGTTCCAAGCGGGGCAGGCGTTGGAGACCTTTGAGCGTCTACGCCACTATGACCTGTTTCGCTATCTCTTCCCAATGACCGATAAGGTGCTTGCAGAGGAGGAGGGGAATTTTCCACACACTTTCCTGATGCGTGCGTTGGAGAATACCGACCACCGTGTAGCTGAGGGTAAGCCCATTACCCCCGCCTTCTTGATCGCTTCGCTATTGTGGGAGCTGGTGCGGCAGCGGGCAGAGGCCTCTCAGGATACGCATCACGAGACGGGGCAGCGTCTGCCAGAAAATGTGCGACTGCACCGTGCAGGGCAAGATGTGTTGCGTCAGCAGCGCAAGAGCCTGTCGATGCCAAAACGCTTCGCTATTATGGCACAGGAGATTTGGGAGCTGCAGCCCCGCTTCCAGCGCCGTGGTGGCCGTCAACCCTACCGCTTTATGGAGACTCCCCGCTTTCGTGCCGCCTATGACTTCCTTTTGCTGCGTGCAGAGGTAGGGGAGGTTGATGAGGAGCTGGCGCAGTGGTGGACAGACTTCCAAGAGGTGAATGCCTCGGAGCGAGAGAAGATGTCAAGCAGTGTCAAGGGGGAAGGCAAGCCGCGCAAGAAGCGTCGCCGTCGCCGCAAGAAGCCTGCGGTACAGGCAACGGAGTAGTGCGAGCTGTGGTTGGCTTGGGTAGCAACTTACAGCAGCCTGAGCGACAACTGCGGCAGGCGCTGGATGCCTTGAGGGCGATTGCTGAGGAGGGAGTGGTCAAGGCTTCGTCTCTTTATCGCTCTCCACCGATGGGGCCGCAGGATCAGCCAGACTATATCAATGCGGTGGCAGTAATAGAGACGGTGTTGGAGCCTCTGGAATTGTTGGATCAACTGCAGCAAATCGAGCAGCAGCAGGGGCGAGAACGAAAGCGGCACTGGGGAGAGCGAACGCTGGACCTTGACCTGCTACTCTATGGAGATCAATCTATTGACCATCCGCGGCTGCAGGTGCCTCACCCCGGTATTACGGAGCGCAGTTTTGTGCTGTTGCCGATGCAGGAAGTTCTGGGGGATATGCAGGAGATTCCGGGGCAGGGGGAGCTAGGGCAGTGGGTGGAGCGGTGTAACTGTGATGAAATTGAGAGGGTTGTGGAATGAGCGATAAAAAAAGGGTAACCGTCTCTACCTTGATGGAGATGAAGCGAGGGCAGCAGAAGATCAGTATGCTCACCGCCTATGATTTCAGTTTTGCACAACAGGTGGATGGTGTGGGTACCGATGTGGTGTTGGTGGGAGACTCTTTGGGGATGGTGATTCAAGGTAAAGAGACCACCATTCCAGTCACCATGGATGAGATGGTCTACCACACACAGGCGGTAGGCCGAGGCCTGAAGCGTGCGCTGCTACTCGCAGACCTCCCCTTTATGAGTTATGCCACTCCTGATGAGGGGTTGCGCAATGCAGGGCGTTTGATGAAAGAGGGGGGGGCGCAGATGGTCAAATTGGAGGGGGGCGCTGATCAGGTGGGCACTGTTGAGCTGTTGGTGAGTCGCAATATTCCAGTCTGTGCCCATCTAGGCTTGCAGCCTCAGTCGGTGCATCGCCTTGGGGGGTACAAGGTGCAGGGGCGGGAGAAAGAGACTGCACAGCAGATGATTGCCGATGCTGTGGCGTTGGAGCAGGCGGGGGCCTCTATGCTGGTGCTGGAGTGTGTCCCCTCGATGTTGGCGGCAGAGATTACTGCGGCACTGCAGATCCCCGTGATCGGTATCGGTGCGGGGGTCGGTTGTGATGGGCAGGTGCTGGTGCTCTACGATATGTTGGGGATTACTGGCGGGCAAGTGCCCCGTTTTGTGAAAAATTTTATGGAGGAGAGTGGCTCTGTGGCTGAAGCGCTCTCTGCCTACGTCTCTGCAGTGCAGCAGAAACAGTTCCCCACGGAGGCGGAGAGCTTTAGCTAATGAAGTCGTGTGATCAGATTACATCACTGCGTCAGCGGGTTCAGGCATTTCGTAGTGCAGGTGAACGTGTCGCCTTTGTGCCGACTATGGGGAATCTCCATCAGGGCCATTTAGAGCTGGTGCGACAGGCCAGAGAGCGGGCTGAGCGGGTGGTGGTCTCTATCTACGTCAACCCTACCCAGTTTGGGGCTGGAGAGGATCTGGATGCTTATCCACGCACACTGGAACGGGATCGACAGATGTTGGAGCAGGAGGGGGCTGACCTGCTCTTTATCCCAAATGACTCAGTGATGTATGGTGATGGGAGGCGTTCTGATTTAACACGTGTTGAGGTACCAGGGGTCTCCGAACAGCTCTGTGGTGCCTCGCGCCCCGGTCACTTTATCGGTGTGGCTACGGTAGTGGCCAAGCTATTGAATATGGTGCAGCCCGATCTGGCCCTGTTTGGTGAAAAAGATTACCAGCAGTTGCTGGTGATACGCCGTATGGTTGCGGAGTTGAATATTTTTGTCGAGATTGTCGGCATTCCGACCTTTCGGGAGCCCGATGGGCTGGCGATGAGTTCAAGAAATGGGTACCTCTCTGCCGAAGAGAGGACGCTTGCCCCTCTGTTAAATCGGGTGCTGCAGTCAATGTGTCGACAATTGTTAGGGGGGGGAGCCGACTTTCTTGCTCTGGAGGAGGCTGGGAAAGAGCAGTTGCGAGAGGCGGGTTTTGAGCCGGATTACCTCTCTATTCGTCAGCAAAACCTCGAATTGCCGACTGTAGGGGGTGAAAATATGGTTATTTTGGCCGCTGCACGGCTTGGATCAACACGTTTAATTGATAATTGTTCCCTCTTTCTGAGATAATAACGATATGCAAGTTACCATGTTGAAAACCAAATTACACCGCGCCACGGTCACCCACTCTGAACTGGAGTATGAGGGGTCGTGTGCAATTGATGGGACCCTGTTAGATGCCTCGGGCATTATGGAGTATGAGCAGATTCATATCTATAATGTCGACAATGGTGAGCGTTTTGTCACCTATGCGATTCGTGCAGAGGAGCACTCCGGGGTGATCTCTGTGAACGGAGCGGCAGCACATAAGGCTGATCCGGGGCATATCATCATCATTTGTGCCTACGGTGCGCTAGAGCAGGCAGAGGCGGCCCGTTTTAATCCGCGTCTGATCTATCTGGCGGATGACAACACCATCAAGCGCACTGCGAATACCATTCCAGTGCAGGCAGCGTAATCGATCTGCTGTCTCATAAAGGGCCTCATAAAAAAAGGCGAACCGTTATAAAGCGGTTCGCCTTTTTTTATGGTGTTGAAGTGTTGAGTAATCAACAGTTCATATAGTTGCGGAATGATCCAAGGTCATGCACATCCTCAAACCCCATTGACTCTAGATAGCTCTTCGCCATCCGTGTGCGCGCACCACTAACACAGTAGAGGATGACAGGGCGCTGTTTGTCCAGTACATCGGCAGCAGTCTGAATGGATTGCAGCGGAACATTGACCGCCTCGGGGAGGCACCCCTGCGCATACTCCATGGGCGTGCGTACATCGACGAGTTGACCATTACTCTCTTTTAGTAGTTGCTGTGCATCTTCGCAGCTAATATTTTGTGAAAACATAAACAGTAAATCCTATCTGTTAGGGGGTGATGCTCTATACGCTAAGAGTGAACTAGGTGAGGGCATCAGCGATTATCCATAATTCGTATTTGCATTCATGATACTATATTCAATAGTTTTACTCAATGCTAATCTTGATCTTTTTTGTCTAGTTTACGATTACGGCGCAGTGCGATGATAATGCCAACGGCCAGTGCTGCGGCAAGCAGTAGAATAATTTTAACCATAAGGGTTAGTTTACTACGATTAACTCTTCTGGGCGTGGTTCAAGATTGACCAAATCTGAGTAAGGCCCCTTCATAGTGATGCTGCCCTGCATTCGCTCAATTCCATCATAGCTGTAGTCGAAGCAATAGAGGCGTTCAAGCTGCATGCGGCCGCGTGGGTCGCGCCCCGGCCGAATCCGTTTGAGAGAGACGGTCTGATCCAGCAGTTGTGCATCATAATTTTTGCAGGTCAGGCGGCAGACTGTGATGGCGCGTTCACGGGCACGCATGCTGCTAAACCAGAAGAGTACAGTAACAGCAGGTAGCCCAATTAGGATTATAGTTTCAATCAACTCTCTCATTATCCTAGACTCCTCAGTTGGAAGGGCCAGAGACTCTACCATACTCAAGTGCATCGTCTGTTTGATTTTGAACTGGAATGAGGAATAAAATGGGTGCTGTTGCATCATCTCTATAACCGATGGAAAGTGAGGAGGAGCCGGTGGAAATTATTCGCCTGTTTTCAAAAAGTGGTACGGTGCGGAAGCGCATTGTTGATTCGCGGGAACGACTGTTTCGTGTGGCCTACTCGTGGTGCCATGATCGTTATCAAGCAGATGACCTCTGCCAAGAGACCATTATTACAGCGCTGGAGAAGGTTGATCAGCTGCGTGCTGAGGATGCCTTAGATGCCTGGATGTTTCGGATTATGCAGAACGCTTACCGAAAACACTTCAGGAAGATGAAGCCACAGGTGGATGTAGAGTCGCTTGAGGACCATATGGAGGAGGAGGCTCCCGCCGAGCGAGATATTGAGCGTGCAGAGGAGATTCTGCAAGTTCGCGCTGGGTTGGCTCAGTTGAAAGAGAGTCAACGGATGATTATTTCATTGGTGGATATTGAGGGTGTGAGCTACAAAGAGGCGGCTGACATTCTTGAGATTCCGATCGGTACAGTGATGAGTCGGTTGGCCCGTGCACGTGATGCATTGAGCCGCCATATTCAGCAGGATGCAGGGCAGCATCAGCAGAAGAGAAAACGATCACACCTCAAAGTGATGAAATAAGAGAGAGCAGCACATGAGCGATTATGAGCATGAAATTTCAGAAGAGATTCTGAATGCGTTTATTGATGGTGAACTAGAGTCGGAAGAGAGGATCGAGATTCTCTCTGAGCTCAGTAAGCAGCCACAAATGACACAGCGGGTGTGTGAGTTGATCCGTACTAAAGAGCTGTTACGTTCGGCTTATCGTACGGTTACACCGCCACCGCGGATCATTCGCCACCGTAGCCTGTCGAACAACAGGAGATGGGGTGCGTTGGCAGCCTCTCTGATAGTGGGGGTGCTGCTGTTTCACTTCTCTGAGCAGCTACCGTTACAAGGACCACAATACAGCGTGACGCAGCAGCAGGCGATTTCTCAGGTCGCCTTCCAGCAGGCAGAAGAGGCTGCAGCACTGAGGATTGTGTTTCACCTCACCTCATCCAACCCCTTGCGTATGGGCAAGTTACTGGATGATGTCGATTCACTGCTGGAGCAGACGCAGCAGTTGAGTCAGGCCACCGTTGTTGAGGTGATAGCCAATGGGGATGGAATGGATCTATACCGTTCGGGTGTAACCTCATTCAGCGAGCGTATTCAGGAGATGAGTGGAGATAACAGTAACCTTCGTTTTGTCGCCTGCCAGCGTACCATTGATCAGTTGGAGTCAGATGGGCTCGGCAAAGTCCGACTGTTGCCAGAGGTGGTGCGTGCGGGGTCGGGAATTTCACAGATCGTTCAGCGCCAGCAGCAGGGGTGGTCCTATATCCAGATCTGATTCAGTGCGCCTGATTTTATTACTGATCGCCTTTCTGCCCACGATGAGTATGGCGCAGGGGGAGAGGGTGCAGGTGGTCTATCACATTGCAACTGCAGATCACTATCGACAGCATATTGCCCTGCTAAATCTAGAGAATCACCTAGTGGATATCAAGGAGCAGCAGGCGGATGCGACCATCAAGGTGCTGTTGGAGGGGGATGGTGTGCTGCTCTTCTCTAGAGCGTTGTATGAAGCACATTTACAGCAACGGATTGTGTCGCTACGACGTAATGGAGTACTGTTTTTGTTGGGGATGGATAGTGTGCAACAGCGAGGTTTGGATCTGAAACAGGACCTATTGGGTAGTGCTGTAGATGAGGTGGTTGAAAGTGGTATTTTGACACTGATCAATTTACAGCAGCAAGGGTTTGCCTATGTGCCTTATGTTTCTCGGTAAAAAAAATCGTCTGTTTTGGAATAACCAAGTATAGTCGTGGGTCGTAGAGAGAGTGACACAATGATTGTGCAGTTTTCTCTACAGCTGTTTAGGAGCTTTGAAAGAGATTTCATTGTGTTTGTTTGATAACGAAGGAAGTTAATTAAGATGATGAAGAAAAATTTATTGATGGTATTGGGTGGTATTGCTGCTGCTTCAATTTCTGCGAATGCTGCTGCAGATGCGGCTGCTGATTACATGGCAAACTGCAATAGTTGCCACTTTGCTCCAATTGCTCCAGCACTGCAGGCCCCTGGTGTAGGAGACAAGGCGGCATGGGCTTCACGTATTGCCAAGGGCATGGATGCGCTCTATGACACCGCATTGAACGGTTCTAAGGTAAATCCAGTGATGATGCCTAAAGGTGGATCATCATTGAGCGATGATGCTGTAAAGGCCGTTGTTGATTATATGGTTGCCCAGTCCAAGTAGTGGATGAAAGAGGTCTTGGTGGGGGCTGCCCTACCAAGACCTCTGGCAAAAAGTGATAAGCAGTGACTGCAGCCAAAGTAAACAGAATAAAAACATAAAATAATAAAACAGGTAGCGGCTGCAAAGATGGCCCGCCTAGCTTGACCACAAGGAGTTGTAAGGATGTCACTGAGTCGACGCGAATTTATTCGCCTGATGGGAATGGCAGGTGCTGCCGGTCTGGTACCCACTGCTGCATTGGCAGATAAGAATCCAGCGGAAACCCTCTACAATCGTCCAATGAAGAAGGGCAGTGTGCGCCTGCTTCATTTTACCGATACCCATGCGCAGTTGCTTCCCATCCATTTTAGAGAGCCCAATGTCAATATGGGGTTTGGCTATGGACTGGGTAAGGCTCCACATATTGTAGGAGACCGTTTCCTCAACCACTTTGGTATTCAGGCAGACAGTATTGAGAGTCACGCCTTCACCTATTTAGGCTTTGATGAGGCGGCGCGCCGCTACGGCAAGGTGGGTGGTTTTGCCCATATGAAGACCTTGATTGATCAGCTGCGTGCTGAAGCGGGTGAAGGTAATAGCCTGTTGCTGGATGGCGGTGATACTTGGCAGGGGAGCGGTACCTCCTACAAGACACGTGGTATGGATATGGTTAAGGCCTGTAATCTGCTGGGCGTAGATGTAATGACCGGCCACTGGGAGTACACCTACCTTGACCATGAAGTACTGAAAAATGTGAATGCCTTTAATGGTGACTTTGTGGCACAGAACGTTAAGGTGCGTGATGAGGCGCTGTTTGATTATCGTTATGCCGACTTTGAAGGGTTTAATGAAGACAGCGGGCATGCCTTCAAGCCTTATGTGATCAAAGAGGCGAATGGTGCCCGTATTGCTATTATTGGACAGTCCTTCCCCTATACCCCGATTGCCAACCCCAGCCGCTTTATGCCGGACTGGACCTTCGGTATCAGTGATGACACCATGCAGGCGATGGTGGATGAGGTGCGTGAGAATGAGCGCCCCGATGCGGTGGTGGTGATCTCACACAATGGCATGGATGTGGATTTGAAGATGGCCTCAGTGGTCTCCGGTATTGATGCCATCTTTGGTGGACATACCCATGATGGGATGCCAGCTCCAACGCTGGTGAAAAATCCGGGTGGAGAGACTTTGGTCACCAATGCCGGCTCCAATGGAAAATTTGTCGGAGTGATGGATTTTGATATCCGTAACGGCAAGGTGCAGGGCTATGAATACTCCTTGTTGCCCGTCTTCTCCAACTTACTAGAGGCGGATGCAGGGATGAATCAACTCATTACCGATATCCGTAAACCCTATAGTGGTTGGCTGAATGAGGAGCTGGCGACAGCAGATCAACTGCTTTATCGTCGTGGTAACTTCAATGGTACCTTTGACCAGATTATCTGTGATGCCCTCAATACCCATTACGACTCACAGGTCTCACTCTCCCCCGGCTTCCGGTGGGGAACCACAGTGATGGAGGGGCAGAAGATCACAATGGACAATGTATTGGATCAGACCTGTATCACCTATCCAGAGACCTACTCCCGTGAGATGTCGGGTGGTGATATCAAGAATATTCTCGAAGATGTGTGTGACAACCTCTTCAACAAAGACCCGTACTACCAACAAGGTGGGGATATGGTGCGTGTGGGTGGTCTCGACTACGTATGCGACCCGCTGGCTCCGATGGGGAAACGTATCAGTGAGATGACGCTGAATAGTGGAGAAAAGATTCACGCGAGCAAGAGTTACAAGGTCTCAGGTTGGGCAACTGTGGGTTCCCAGTCACCAGGGGCTGATATTTGGGATGTGGTGGCTGGCTATCTGAGAGATCAGAAGGTAGCGAGTGTGAAGAAACTGAATGTGCCTGCGCTAAAAAATGCAAAGGGTAATCCAGGTCTGAATAACTACTCGGGTAAAGTGATTAGTTAATTATAAATAAAAAAGATGGTAATAAAAGATGGTAACAAAGGAGAAGGAAGGAAAATGAAAGCGATCAAGCAGATAGCAACCATCTGTTTTACTCTTTCATTGGTGGCCTGTACGGCTTCACCAGTGCAAGAGACACAGCAGAGTAAGGCGCAGGGGGCTCCTGTAGTGGGTGAGGAGCAGGGGGAGTTTGAAACGGCACGTCAGGAGGCTGCTAAGGCACTGAAGAGAGCCAATGAAGCAGGACATGAGTGGAAAAATTCAGGCAAGTTCCTGAAGAAGGCCGATCAAGCTGCAAAAAAAGGCAATTATGAAAAGGCGATGAAGCTGGTTGAGGTGGCTCGTCAAGAGGGGGAGCTTGCTCTGCATCAGTCTAAACAGCAAGCAGGCGCTGGGCCTCGTCTGAGTCAGATTAGTGCCAAAATCAAGTTGGCAGAAAATGAGATAGCGCTGGCCAAAGCGGCTCGCAAGGCAGCCAATAAGGTGGGGCATGAGTGGAAAAACACCGGCAAGTTCCTGAAAAAGGCGGAGCAGGCAGCCGATGCCATGAATTATGGTAAGGCGGCAAAGCTGGCAAAGACGGCGCGTTTAGAGGGTGAGCTGGCACAGATACAAGCAGTCGATCAGCGAAATGCTGGGCCACGATTCTAAGTTGCTAAATTAATGAATAATGAATAATAAAAAACAGCTGACTGATTGAGTAATGGTTGGCTGATCAAAGGAGAAAGAGAGCATGAAAATGAGTAAATGGATCTCAACAGGAGCAGCAGTAGCCGGTTTTGCCGTAGCAATGGTGAGCTCCTCTGTTGCGATGGCGGGCGATATTGAAGAGGGTAAGGCGCTTGCCTTCAGTAAGAAAAAAGGGAACTGCCTCGGTTGTCACCGTATTGAGGGGGGAGCCCAAGCGGGAGATATTGCCCCCCCCATCCTGATGATGAAGTACCGTTATCCCAATAAGGATGAGTTGCGTGCCCAGATCTGGGATGCGACGGCGGCAAATCCCCATAGCGTGATGCCTCCATTTGGCCGTCATAACATCATGACTGATTCTGAAATTGATAAGGTGACTGAGTTTATCTACAGCCTGTAATAGATACCAAAGGAGAAGAGTACCGTGAAAAGAAGATTATTTATGAAAGGGACCCTGGCTGGTAGTGCGATTGCTGCAGCCCTAGGAGCAGGATTACTGGCACCTCGTGCAGCACTTGCAGCTTGGCCCAAGGCAGTGATGGAGTCTGAAAGCGTAGGTGATACTGGCAGTGCCAGTGCTGCAGTCAAGATCAAGGCCCCAGAGATTGCAGAGAATGGTGCAGTTGTGCCGGTAACCATTGATGCAACGGGTATTGAAGGTGTTGAGAGTATCAGTATCGTGGCTGCGGCTAATCAGCGCCCATTGGCAGCAACCTACAATGTCAGTGGTGGGGCGGTTGCATTTGTCTCTACTCGATTGAAGATGGGTAAGACTGGTGATGTATATGGTGTAGTGAAGAGTGCATCCGGTACAGTACATGCCAAGACACAGGTGAAGGTTACTATCGGCGGTTGTGGCGGTTAGTTGTTAAGCAGATACCATTGAATAGAAAGAATTGCTAAAGAGGACATAGAAATGGCAAAAAATGCAGTAAAGCTGAGAGCCAAAGCGAAGAAAGGGACTATCGATATTAAATGCTTAATGAGTCATCCGATGGAGACAGGGTTAAGAAAGGATAAGAAGAGTGGAGAGAAGATTCCGGCACACTTTATTCAGACGGTTGTTGCAGAAAAGAATGGCGTGCCATTCCTGCAAGCAGACTTTAACTCGACCATCTCCAAAAACCCTTATCTGAGAGTTCAGGTGGAAGGTGGCAAGGGGGATGAAATTAAGGTGAGTTGGACGGACAACAAAGGGGAAACGGGTTCCGGTAGCAAGAAGTCTAAATAGAAAAAATAAAACGGTTAACCGTTGAATACCACCCTACTCTACACCTATGTAGTGAGTGGGGGGAAAGATCAAAGGAGAATAAGATGAAGAGCAGGGGTATCAAGATCCTGATGAGTATGGGGGCTGCAGCACTGGTGATGGGTTCTGTGGTAGTGCAAGCCTCACCGGAAGATGACCGCAAGGCATTTCAAACTTACTATGTAGAGAAATTCCCAAATACAGAATTTTCTGATTTTAATAATGGTGTCTACTCGATTAGTGAGAGCTTTCGTGAGCAGTGGGAATCAATTGAAGAGTTCCCTCCCTATGAGACTTTTGTTGAAGAAGGGGAGGAGGAGTGGAATAAGCCATTCAAAAATGGTAAGGGTTATTCCAGCTGTTTTGGAGATAATGTCTCTGCAATTCGCCCTGAATACCCCCGTTGGGATGCACAGCGGGAACAGGTCGTAACATTAGAGGGGGAGCTTAACCGTTGTCGTACCGATAATGGTGAAAAGGCGTTGAAGTGGAAGAGGGGAAAGTTGGCACACCTATCTGCCTATATCTCTTATGAGGCGCGGGGCAAGAAGATCAATGTGGTGATTCCAGATGATCCCAAGGCGCTGGCTGCTTATGAGCAGGGTAAGCACTTTTTCTATGCCAAGCGTGGACAGCTCAATTTGGCCTGTGCTGACTGTCATGTGTATCAGTCTGGTCAACATGTTCGCCGCGAATTGCTCTCTCCAGGGCTGGGGCAAGCGAGTGGTTGGCCGGTCTTCCGAGCCAAATGGTCCGGTAAGTCTAAATCAGGCGATGGTTTGGGAACTCTGCACCGCCGCTACGGTGGTTGTAATAAGCAGGTACGTGCAAAGCCATTCAAAGCACAGAGTGAGCAGTATCGGAATTTAGAGTTCTTTCACACCTATATGAGTAATGGCCTAGAGTGGAACGGTCCATCTTACCGTAAGTAAAGCGGGTACTTAGACAGTAAAAAAGCGCAGGACCGAAAGGTTCTGCGCTTTTTTATTGAGAGCGGTATGGGGCTCAGTGTGAAGTGTTGGCACTCCCAGGAAGTAGTTGTCCATGATCACTATCTATGGGGTTCTCCCCGCCGTGTAGCTGCTCCATGTTGGCTGATTTCATTTTACTCTGAATCAGTGTTCTATACTCTTTTGCTGTTTTTTGGTTAGGGTCTAGAGAGATAGCCTGGTCCAGCATCTCTTCGGCATACTCTAGTGCACCAGAGTGTTCATAGAGAAAGGCAAGAGAGATGAATAGCTTCGGATCTTCTGGTGAGAGGGTGATTGCATGGTGCATGATGCGAATCCCATTACTGTAATCCTGTTTCAGTAGATAGACCCCCATCAGCTTGCGGTGTGCCTCTAAGGAGTTGGGGTTCTCTTCAATGACCTTTTTTAGAATAGACTCTGCTTGGTTCAGTAGCTCAGTTCGTGCCAAGGAGTCCATTTTCATGGGAAGCGCCTTCCCATAAAGCTCGATCGCCTCAGCAATCCCCGCTCCTTGCGTGTTACCACTGTTTGTGACAGCTTGTGTCTGAGAAAAGGCCAGTGTTAAGGCGAAGGCCGTTGATGCAATGGCTCGATAGGTTTTTTTCACAGTAATCCTCCTTTGTTATCATTATGATGATGAAAACATGGACTATATACTGTCTGGCAACTTGAGGCAAAGTCGGTTTTAGTAACATTTCGTAACAAAAAATAGTCCGTTTTTATCGGAATAATGGTTGTGGTGCAGTTTCATATTGTCCATAATTGTCGAGCTCGCGATAGGGGAGGATCGCTTCGAAGAGTTACATGATCCTCTCTCATGAATGGGCATTTATAGATATCTATGTTCAACAACAAGGGAGGACATTTTATGTTCCTTAGAGTACTTAGTGGTGCACTACTCCTTCTTGGTGCGACGGTAGCTTCAGCTGCAGTCAGTGAGATCCCGAAAGTGATGTCATCAGAAACCAAAGAGTGTGTGGCATGCCACAAAAAAAATAACCCGGGTCTGGTTCAGATGTGGGGTTCAAGTAAGCACTACGGTGCTAATGTAGGTTGTTATGAGTGTCATGCTGCCAGTGCAGATGACCCAGATGCCTTTATTCATGACGACAGAAAGGTGAAGAAACATATCTCTATTATTGTTTCTCCAGCAGACTGTGCAAATTGTCATGAGCACGAGGCGGCAGAGATGAAGAGCTCTCACCATGCGGAAGCGGGTAAGATCATGGGTTCTCTGGATAACCTGCTTGCAGAGGTGGTTGAAGGTGATATGGGTATGATCACTGAAGGCTTTCCTGATGGAGTATCAGCTGCGGCAGTTAATGGTTGCTGGCAGTGTCACGGTTCTCACGTAAAAGTCCTTGAGGACGGTGCGTTGGATCCTGCGACCTGGCCGAATACCGGTATTGGCCGTATCAATCCAGATGGTTCTAAAGGTACTTGTGCCGCATGTCACTCACGTCACAGCTTCTCGGTAGCGCAGGCGCGCCAGCCAGAAAATTGTACCAAGTGTCATATGGGTCCAGACCATCCACAGAAAGAGATCTATGAAGAGTCTAAGCATGGTATTGCCTATGTTGCAAACCGTGAGAAGATGAATCTGGATAACTCCAAGTGGATTCCTGGTGAGGACTACTATGCAGCGCCTACTTGTGCGACCTGTCATATGAGTGCAACCAAGACAGAGAACGTTACTCATAACGTTGGTGACCGTATCAGCTGGACTAACCGTCCTCCTGTATCCAAGCGTCAAGGTTGGGTTGAAGGTACCTTGGGCTGGGAAGAGCGTCGTGACAAGATGAAGACTGTTTGTAACTCCTGTCATGAAGAGACTTGGACTGAGAACTTCTACATTCAGTATGAAGGGTTGATTGATCTCTATAACCGTAAGTTCGGTAAGCCTGGGGTTAGGTTGATGACGGCTGCCAAGCCACTTATTAAAGGACCTAAGTTCTCTAATAAGATCGACTTTACCTGGTTTGAGCTGTGGCATCATGAAGGGCGTCGCGCACGTATGGCAGCCTCTATGATGGGTCCAGATATCACGCACTGGGAAGGTACTTACGATTTGGGTAAGAACTTCTACACAGAGCTGGTACCTGAGCTGAAAGAGCTGATCGAGCAAGGTGAGCATGGAGATGCTGCAGACCAGAAGGCTGCACATCACCTGAAGGCTGAGCTGGATGCTGTTCTAAATATGAACGAGCACAAGTGGTTCCTTGGTAAGATGAGTCCTGCTGAAGCCAAGAAGCGTAAAGCACGCCAAGCAGAGTTCAAAGACCGTTATAAACTGAAGCACTAAACAGATCGTTTTAGTTTAGGCTCAATGAAGTAACGTTCTATGAACGAAAAACCCCCACCTTGAAAAAGGTGGGGGTTTTTTTATGCTGTTTATTCGGGGCCTGTCCAGCCTAGAACCACACCCTCATCAAACCAGACAAAGCTGTGCAGTTTTGATGTGGGGTGGTAGTACCATGTAGTAAAGATATTCTCTTCTATCCGTCCAGGTTTTCCCAGTAAACTATCAACCGCCTTTTTGGACATCTCTTTCTGGATACTGAACCAGAGTTCCTGGTTTTTCCATCGAGACGGAGTAGACTGCGTGCCAAGTTGCTGCTCGAGTGTGGTGACTCGATGTTCCAAGATGGTTAAGCGCTCCAATAATTGAGCCTCTGTTGTAGCAGAGCTTGTGAATGGTGTGAGGCTACAGAGTAGTAGGGCAAGGTGAGGGGGGAGAGAGGTTTTTTTCATCGTTATGGTGCTCTATTGTTGTTGTGTGGGCATGAAAAAACCCCCGGAAGTTGCCTTCCGAGGGTTCTTGTTCAGACTATATTAATCTGAGACTACAGCTTCTTAGCATCGTTAAATGCGTCAGTTGTGATGTTGTCGTACCAGCTCAGTGCATACTGAACCTCACGCTCACGGTTAGAAGCATTACGCTTGTCACCACTTGGGGTCAGACCACCAGAGACCTTCATCACCTTGGACTTGTCAGCAGCTAGCTGATAGACCGCTGCAACAGAGAATGCGTCATTTGGCGCAACTACACTGTAACAGGTGTTGGTGTAAGCTGGAATTGGCGCAGACTTGCCGTTCAGTGCAGCTATGATACTAGCAGCACAGACCTTGGCTTCAGAGCTTGCAGCATAGCCAGACTTAGGTAGCCCCTTAGCAGCGGTAGAGTCACCAATAACGTAGATGTTTGCACGCTTCTTGGACTCAAAGGTCTGCAGGTCAACTGGAGCCCAGTCGCCATCAGTTAGACCATTGTCAATTGCAACCTGTCCAGCCTTCATATCTGGGATGACATTCAGAACGTCACCCTTGAACTCTTCGATAGAGCAGATTGCTGTGTTGTTTGCAGCATCAACACCCTCAATAGCACCGCCAGCAGCACCCTTGACCCAAGTGATCATGGAGTTCTCGCCGCCATCACTAGCGCCATCGAAACCATAGTGGTGAGACCATGCCTCGCGGAACAGTCCAAACTTGGAGAACTTGTCTTTTGGATCAAGAACGATGATTTTGGACTTAGGCTTGTTGGTCTTGAGGTAAGCCGCGATCTGGCTAACACGCTCATAAGGTCCAGGAGGGCAGCGGAATGGGTTGCGAGGTGCAGCAACAACAACGGTACCACCATCCTTCATGGCGTGAATCTGCTTGCCCAGCAGAGTCATCTGATGACCAGACTTGTAGGCGTGGGTTACAGATTTGTTGGCAACCTCTTCACTGTGACCTTCAACATACTTGAAGTCAACACCAGGGGAGACTACGCAACGGTCAAAGCCGTAGTTGCCGCCACCTGCAGTTTTTACATTGTTATCACCAATTTCGGTTACCGCATCATGAACGATGTTGATCCCCATTGCTGCCAAACCTTCATAGGTGTGTGCCAGCTGGTCCATAGTCACCATGCCAGAGATGGTCAGGTTACTGGTGAAGCCAGTGTAGTAGGTCTTGTTTGGCTCGATGATTGTTACATCAATGGCAGCATCGCCGCGCTTGATGTACTTAGCAACCGTTGCGCCACCCAAACCACCACCAACAACTACAACACGGCCCTTAGCGCCCGCGAAGCTGCTGCCAGCATAGAGGCCCATGCCTGCTACTGTAGCAGCGCCTGCAGCGCTACCGGATACTTTTAGAAAATCTCTACGATTAAACTTGCTCATTATGTTAGCCCCTCCTTAACGTTGGCTGGCGTAGTAGTTGAAGATCGCATCAATACCTGCGTCACCCTCTTTCTTATGAAGTTTTTTGACCTTCTTCTTCATCTTCTTAGGCATAGAGCGGTCACCATTATGGAAGTCTTCCATAGTGTAGTGGAGGTAAGGCATCAGCTGACCTGCGAGGATACCGGAGTCATCTTCAGCGAGTGATCCAGCTTCAGAGTGGCATTTTTCGCAGTACTTATCATGCAGCTTCTCACCCTTGGCAGCTTTGGCGCTGTCGAAGGACTGATCGGCACGATGCTGCTTCTGTGCAGCAAAGTGGTTTGCCATAGCAGCCACTTCATCGTCGCTATAACCCTTGGCAATACGACCCATGATAGTGCTGGCAATGTCGCCAGACTTATAGCCAGCCATGGTTTCAGTGATGTAGACAGCAGACATACCGCCGAGGGAAGGGATGGCTGGGCCTACGCTGGCACCGTCAGTGCCGTGACAACCTGCACAGGTGTTAGAGAGCATTACGCCGTCTGCCCCAGTCATGTTTCCTGCTGATACAGCAGAGAAACTGATTGCACAGCCACTGATAATGGCCATAGCAAGTTTCGTTACTTTCATATCTCCTCCTAGGAAAATTAGAGATGTTATAAAAAATTAATATTAATTTGCCTTAGACTGTATATTGATTTTAATCAATTTTTATCGATATTGTTAAATCTAGAGCAGAGCGATCATAGTTTATAAGAATGGTTAGATGCAAGTGGTATTTATAACCATTTATCCTGCTGATTATTATAATATTCTTATTTTAATGAATGCATATTTGGTGAGGGGTATTCACAAAGGCGCTTGAAAGGTGAGTTATAGAGGTGTAGCCTGTCTCGAGTTTTGTAGAACATGTTTTATGCAGGGTAATTAAGGGTTTATTTTTATAAATATCAATATTTTAATTCAGAGGATGGTATATGAAGAAAATAGTATTAGGGTCCATATTTGCAGCGGCTGTGTTTTCACCGGTAACTGTAGTGTCTGCAGCAGCGGATACCTCTGTTAATGTAGAGGAGAGTCGTGCTCTGACCAAGGCACTGTTTAAGAAGTTGAAGGGGACTTTGGTTACAGCAATGAAAGAGGGGGGGCCAGCAAAAGCGATTGCGGCCTGTAATCTTCAAGCGCAGCCCATTACCAATAGCATGTCCAGCAAACGTACAGGGATGAATATTAAACGTACCAGCCTGCGACTGAGAAATGAGAAAAATGCACCGGATGCATGGGAGATTCGAGTGTTGGAGCAGTTTGCAGCACGCGCCTCTGCGGGAGAAGATATCAGCCATATTGAGTATCATGAGGTGATCGATCAGCAGAAGGGACAGCAGCTCTTCCGTTATATGAAAGCGATTCCTGCCCAAAAGCCTTGCATGGTTTGCCATGGTGAGTTGATTGCTCCAGATGTGCTGAGAAGCATTCGTAAGCTCTATCCACTAGAGCAGGCGATTGGCTTCCAGCCGGGAGATCTGCGTGGCGCATTCTCGGTGACAAGAGAGCTCAACTAAATAGTGGTTGTTAACCGGTGTGGCCTGCCGCTTGGCAGAGCTGCATCGGTTGTCGTAGTTTTACTATAAAAAATAACAAGATTAGCCCGAATATACTTTTGAAGGTAGGTTTTAAGAGAGTAATTTGGTTGGTGGTGAATAGGAGGAGTGGGTGTGAACAGATTTACGTATCTATTAAAACTAATGGGGCTGTTGCTTCTATTAGGGGGGCAAAGTGCCAATCTCTATGCAGCATCGGATGATGGCAATAAAGCAGTTAAGGCGGGAGCAAAGAAGATTGTTCCCAATAAGGTCTGTATTCGCTGCCATTCGGATGAGGATGAGAAGGTCGAAACCATGGACGACGGAACTGAAGTCTTCATCTATGTAGATGATGAGAAGTTCGAGGAGAGTGTCCACGGCAAGCAAAATTGTGTCGGTTGCCACACCAATATCACCAAAAAATATCATCAGGAGCAGCCCACAATCTCTGTAAGCTGTGTTCAGTGCCACGAGGATGAGTGGAACAAGCAGCAGAAAGGCGAGGGCAATGCAAAATATGAGCGCCTCGATGTGGTGATGAAGCAGATCGACAGCTATATGCACTCCGTGCATGCGCGCCCTAGCCGTGCAGATCAGTCGAGAACCAATGCCACCTGTCATGATTGCCATGACCCCCACAATATCGGAACCATCGGTAGTGAGTCTCGTGCAGAGCATCGACTGAAAAACCCTGAGGTTTGTGGACAATGCCACCAGGATCAGAAGGAGGCTTACCTCACTTCTGTTCATGGTAAAGAGGTGGTTGAGAAGGGAAACAGTGATGCAGCGGTCTGTTCTGATTGTCACACCACCCATAATATTGACTCACCGGATCAGAACGCGGTGAAACTGAATATTACTAAGAACTGTGGTAGTTGCCATGAGGAGTCCTATAAGACTTACGTCTCCTCTTACCACGGTCAGGTCAACCGTTTGGGGTATTCGAATACCGCCAAGTGCTATGACTGTCACGGTAGTCATAATGTGAAAAAGGTGGATGACCCCACCTCATCGGTGCACCTAGATAATCGACTGGCGACCTGTAACACCTGTCATGAAGATGCTCCAGAAGGGTTCTTAGGCTTCCATGCACATGGTAATGCTAACGACTATGAGCGTTATCCGGTGATCTATCTCACTGCCAAGTTCATGAACTACCTGATTATGGCAGTCTTTGCCTTCTTCTGGACCCATGTGCTGCTCTGGTTCTATCGTGAGCATCAAGACCGTAAGCAGGGTAAGGGGTACCAACCACCTGCGGCGTCTCTGGATGGGAAAGATGTAGTCTACTTCCGTCGCTTTAGTGTAGCGTGGCGAGTGATCCACTTGCTGTTTGCAACGAGCACCATGACTCTGGTATTGACTGGGTCGACACTGCTCTTCTCACACACCGCATGGGCACCGTTTGTGATCGGCCTGTTGGGCGGTCCAGAGGTTGAGGCGATCATTCACCGTACCGCAGCAGTGACTTGGCTCACGGTGTTTGTAGCGCACTTCAGTATTGCTGTATTCAGCATTATTAAGAGCCGCAAGACCTTCCGTTGGTTTGGTCCTACCTCGATGATACCGAACTGGCAGGATGCGCGTGATGTGGCCGCAATGTTCCGCTGGTTCTTTGGTAAGGGAGAGCGTCCATCGTTTGATCGCTGGTCTTACTGGCAGAAGTTTGACTATTGGGCTCCGTTCTGGGGTGCTGGTGTGATTGGCTTGAGTGGAATGATGCTGTTTATGCCAACATTCACGGCGACTATTCTGCCTGGATCGGTATTCAATATTGCAACGATTGTGCATGCAGAAGAGGCGTTACTGGCGACCATCTTCCTGTTTACCGTGCACTTCTTCAATGCGCACTTCCGTCCAGATAAGTTCCCAATGAGTACCACAATCTTTACCGGATCGATTCCTCTGGATGAGTTCAAACATGAGCACAGCCTAGAGTATGAGCGTCTCAAGGCGAGTGGTGAACTCTCTAAATATCTGGTGAAGAAGCCATCCAAGGCGATGCAGAGAGGGTCAAACGTGTTGGGAGCTATCCTGATCTTCGTTGGACTGACCCTGCTGACCCTAGTGTTGATTGGTTATATCAGTATGATGTAAGGACCATCATGTAGTAAAACAGAAGCCGCAGTGATGAGATTGTTCATCACTGCGGCTTTTTTGTTTCTTCTTTCTAGCTTTAATCGTTGCGGGTATTCTGTTTTTCTAGTACGGTAAGACTAAGTTTAGCTAAGTTATGAGGTGTAGACAATGCAAGTTAATATGCACGAGGCAAAATCACAGCTATCCAAGTTAGCAGAACATGCTTGGGCAGGTGAAGAGATTGTAATTGCAAAAGCGGGTAAGCCTTATCTCGATCTTGTTCCACATAGAGAGAACTCTACCCCAAGAGTTCCTGGGGGCTATGAGGGGCAGATCAAGATGGCTGATGATTTTGATCAGACTCCTGCTGAAGTTATTGCTGCATTTGAGGGGGAAGAATGAGGCGAATTTTGTTGGATACGCATGTTCTCCTTTGGTGGCTTGATAATAATCCTAGGCTGGGGGTGATCACTAAAAAATATATCAGCGATCCTAGAAATATAGTTTATGTAAGTGCAGTAACTAATTGGGAGATTTCTATTAAGAAGTCATTGGGCAAGCTTACTGCTCCTGATGATATGGATAGCATTGTTGAGGATAAGGGCTTTACTAAACTTTCAGTTACGAATTTTCACGGTGATCTTGCTGGAACCTTACCAAAACACCATAATGACCCCTTTGATAGAATGCTAATAGCTCAAGCACAGACAGAAGGGGTAGAGGTTATTACGAAGGATGAGTTTTTTCCGCTCTATTCCATCAAAATAATCAACGCACTGAAATGAACAGCAATCACAGCTCAAAATTGATAAAGAGTTACTGTTTAAGTAATCCGCGCAGATAGGAGACCAGTTTTGCGTGACGATTTACTTTTGCGATCTGTGGAAGATCAAGCCCTTCGTGATCTCGTACATTAATATTGGCCCCCTTATTGATAAGTAGTTCAACCAGCGGGGTGTTCCCACGGCTGACAGCCTCCATCAGTGGGGTCCAGCCATCATGGTCGGCAACATCAATATTGGCATTGTGGTTGAGTAAAATATTGACAGATTTTACCCCTTTGTTGGAAATCGCGTAGTGTAGTGCGGTAGCACCATGGTCATCAGTAACCCCTGTTGATGCACCACGATCCAGAATGGCTGTTATAACCTCTGAATGTTGGCGTTTTGCCGCTAACATCAGAGCGGTGTTACCATCTTTATTACGGATATTCATGCCTGCATCGGCCAGCAGTAACATGTACACAACATCAAGATTACCTTGTGATGCTGCAATCATCAGTGCGGTATTACCAAAACGATCAGCGGTGTTGATATTGCTGTTGTAGGCCATCAATATAGAGATGACATCGGCTTCACCGCTACGGATTGCAATCATTAATGCATCCATCCCATTGCGGGTCTTGATATGGGGGTCTGCGCCAGCCTTTAGTAGTTCAGAGACCAGTGCAATGCTGCCCTCGTCGGCAGCTGCAGAGAGTGCTGTATAGCCACCGTTGGTCTGTTTGTTGATGCGGGCACCGTGGTCGATCAGTAGCTGAGCAATCTTCAGCTGACCATCCTCTGCGGCAAAGATTAGCGGGGTATGGCCCAGCTTTCCAGGCACATTAATATCTGCACCCAGTCGAATCAGCTGTTCAACCTTTGTATAGTCACCATTGATTACCGCTCTACGCAGTGTCTGGTCCAGCTCTGCTTCAGCAGATACTGTGCTTGAGGCGAGTAGTGTAAGTAAAGCGATCGTTGTTTTCTTCATGGTCTATTTCCAGTTATCCGATAGCTCTATATTTATGAGGCGTCTGCATCTTCAGTGGTTTCAGTCTCATCCTCATCGGGTTCATCTGGCTCGGTATGAGCAATACCCTTGTGGCAGTCGATACAGGTCTGCCCTTTATCAGTGGCTCGACCATGTTTTTTGCGTGCACTACGATCCTGTATGTCTAGGTTCATATTCTCAAAATCATGACAGTTACGGCACTCCCTAGAGTCTGAGGCTTTCATTTTGGCCCAGACACGAGTGGCCATGTTCCAGCGATAGTCGTTGAATTTTTTCAGGGCGACCTCTCTACGAGCCTCTGCCTCTTCTCCCATATCTTCAGAGAATGGTTCACCATAGTTGGGTACGCAGAGCTCAGAACCCTCTTTAATCGGTATAAAGAGTGTGGGACAGTCGCCATTCTCTTCAGCAGCAACCAGCTGTGTCTCATCGGGTTCAATGGTGCCCAGCACCCAGTGGAAGACATCTTTGGAGGCGAGGATCTTTGCTTCTACTTTGGGAATGAACTGTTTGGGTACATGACAATCGGAGCAGGTGGCCTGTACGCCTGACTGGTTATTGTAGTGGGCGGTATGGCGGTACTCCTCCAAGTTGACCTTCATGGAGTGGCAGGAGGTACAGAAGGCCATCTCGTTGGTAGCAGCAAAGAAGATATTAACGCCGCCGAGTGCAGCAGCACCTGCGAGGAAGATCAGTACGGGGATCAGTAATTTTTTCATCAAACTCTCTCTTGAAGTAGGGGGGCAGTTACTCGCCAAGTCTGGAGGCGTAATCGATGACCGCCTTCATCTCGCTGTACTTGAATTTTTGAATCTGCTTGACCATCTTTGGGTTGGCATTGCGGCGTTTACCATCCTTGATCCAGATGAACTGTCGTAACATGTACTCATAGTGTTGATGGGCCAGCTTGGGGTAGAAGTTCTCGACATCCCCTTCGCCGTGATCCCCGTGGCACTTTGCACAGTTATCCATATAGAGTTTCTTGCCTAACTCTAGGTGACGCCCATCGCCGTGTTGATTGTTAGTGCTAATGGGAAGGTTGGTGATATAGGCAGTAACATCAGCAATATTTTGTGGCCCACCCAAGTATCTCTCGGTAGAGAAGGGGTACATGGTGGGGTTGTCACGGTTCAGTTTGCGGATATCTAAAACCTGCTTGATCAGTACCGACTGATGTTGCCCCGCAATCTGAGGATAGGTGCCGGAGCCACGATAACTTCCAATGCCTGAGGCCATGCCCCAACCACTCTCGGTGTGGCAAAAGGCACAAGTTTGGTAGATCTCCTCTCCATGTTCCAAGTTAGGCGTTAGATTCATCGCCTCGTCAACCTCGCCACCACGGTCCAGACCATCCCAGCCGCCATAAGCCGAGGGTGTCAGAGCGATGCAGAGGGACAGCAATATTACCTGTCTATTCATGTTTTTCCTCCCAGATGCGTTTGTTTAATGGAAGAGATGAGTGTTTGAGATCTTCCTGTTATACGCAGTAACACTTTTTAGTATAGTGGGCAATCATATACGGAGTTGGAAACAGACTGCAACTGTTGTTTCTGATTTGGAGGGGGGGTTATGTATACCCAACTGATCAGTATAATAGGGCTTCACTTAGAGGAATGGGGAGATTGTAGGGGACGGTAAGCAGGTAGATAGTGGGGGCTATTGAGTTGTCGTAATCGCGGATTAAAATGAAAATATCAACCAAGTTGACGATACAGATCTTGTTGATTTCAGTGATTCCGTTGCTGATTCTCGGTGGTGTTGCGTTGTATCAGATGGGGCAATTAGCAGAGAAAGAGTTCTTTGAGAAGGTCTCTCGGGATGCAGACTTCCATCAGCAACAGATTGAGGATTACCTCTCCGGCCAGCAACGTAAAGTAGAGACACTGGCCGCTTCAAGTCAGATATCTGCACTGCTCTCTAGAATTCTCTCCAGTATCGATGAAGAGCTACTCCCATCACCAACCGGTCAAAGTGAGATTGACCAAGCAACCAAAGCCTATCTTGATCACTACTTCTGGAGAGAGGCTCCTAGTGTTGTACAGGATGATTCATTCTCAGATCTCTATTTGATCTCAAACGAAGGTGAGGTGCTCTACAGCTATGAGCATACCGAGGTGATGGGGCAGTTGGTGCCGCAGGGGGAGGCCTTAACTATTCTGCGGGGTATCTGGAGTAAAGTCACTGAGGAGGAGACGTTGGTCGTTGAAGGATATCGCCGGTCCCCCCAGAGTGGTGAGATGGCGATGTATATTGCCAGCCCAGTCTACTCTTGGAAAGAGATGATTGGTGTTGTTATTGTGGAATATGATGCCGAGTGGGTTGAAGAGATGTTGGTGCAGTCAGCCTTGTTGGGGGATACGGAAGATTTGGTTGTATTGGTTGATGGAGGTGATAAAGCAGAATTTATTCGTGAGTCTCGTTTTTTGGGCCTTAGCCATCCTTGTAAAGCATATAGTAATAGTCTGCTGGACCCAGTTCTGGTTTCGGTCGAGGGAGATGAGTCAAGAGGGGTGGGGTGGCGTATCAATAGCCGTTGTCAGGAAGTGGTTGCGGACTGGCGTTTTCTCAAAGCGATCAACGCAATGATGGTAGTAACTGTTGAAAAAACAGAGGTGATGGAGAGTTATCTTTGGTTTCAAAAACTATTCACCAGCTTAATCGCAGGGGTGATGCTGATTATCTTGATCATCTCATTTTCAGCCTCACATAGGATCACCCGACGGGTGGTGGTGTTGACACAGCATGCGTTGGAGATTGCAACAGGAGATCTGCAGCAGCGTATTGGCGACTTTGGCAATGATGAGGTGGGGGTGTTGGCTGACGCGCTACGTTCGATGATGAAAACAATTCGTGACCGTACCCGTACTTTGGAACATGCCAACCAACGTATGCTTGAAGAGGAGATTCACCGAGAGGAGTTGATTGAAACGCGAACGCAAGAGTTGTTTGAGGCCAACTCCTATATGGAGAAAATTTTGGCTTCGATGCATGATGTATTGGTGGTGTCTGATCAGCATGGAAAGATTCGGATGATGAATCCAGCAGCTATGGAGTTACTGGGATACAGTGAGGAAGAGCTGTTGGGACGGCCGCTGCTGGAGGTTATTGATGCAAATATAGGAGAATCCTCTGAGCAGTTTAATCTGCAACAGTTAGATAATCTGCGGAAAAATCTAGAAGAGGTGATGGTATCTGACCATGCTTGCGCTCAACGTCAGTTAGAAAATAGTTTGATTGCGCTGCTCTGGATTGATGAGCGGTGCATGGTTGAGGTGGCCAATATTGAGGCTGAAAGGGTCTTTGGCTACAGTCGAGAGGTACTGTTTGGCTGTAAGATAGAGCGCCTGATACCTGATCTGGATCTTGCTTCGATTGAAGAGAGTACGGTGATAGAGGTTCAGGGGAGGACCCAAGAGGGGGGGGATGTTGAGATCCACCTTGGAGTGACCCCGATCCATACCCCAGAAGGGTTGCGACAACTGTTAGTGATTTATGATCAAGCGATTGCGGAACGTTGGGCACTCTCCACCTTTACCCCCTTTGGAAGACTCTTTTTTCAAGGTGGGCAGTATCCAGAGGTACAGTTGAAAGAGCGGGATGGAGCGCTGATTCCGGCCCTGCTATCTGGTGAGGTATTACGGGATAGCCAGCAACGTTACCAAGGCTTTGTGTTGGTGATGTGGGATTTGCGAGAGCGTAAGGCGTTGGAGGCCAAATCTAATGAAGCGGCTTACCAAGGCGGACTAGGGGAGATGAGTGCTACCATTTTGCATAATATCGGGAATGTGGTGACTGGGCTGGGGGGCAGTGTCCATAGTGTGCGTCAGCAGCTAGATGACCTTCAGCTGGTCTCTAAGGGGTTGGGACGACTTGGGGAGCAACTGCAAGAGAGTGATGTAAATGTAGAGCGGTTGCAGCAGATGAGCCGTGCAGTTGGTGAAGCCTCGATCATTGTCGATCAGGTTGCCTCAGAGAAGATGGGAAGACAACTCGATAGCATTGAGAAAGGGGTGCAGCATGTTGCGGATATTATTACCCTGCAGCAAGGCTTGGTTCATGGTGGTATATGGGCGACTGAGTTTAGCCTACATGAAGCGATCCATGAGTCAGTAGGGTTGCAAGCCTTGAGTATGGAGAAGGCCAACGTAGTCTGCCACCAGCAGTTGGATCAGACGATAGATGCTGTGCGTCTGCCACGAGGGCAGTTACAACAGTTGCTGGTGAACCTGTTAAAGAATAGTCGAGAAGCGATTGAGATGAATGGTGCTATTGAGCCAGGAGAAATTTGGATCTCTGTGAGTCGACTGCCTCGCCCTGGAGGAGGAGAACAGTTTAAACTTTCCGTTAGTGATAATGGGGGGGGAGTGAGTGACGAGGTTATGAAGAAAATTTTTGATTCCGGTTTTACTACTAAATCGACAGGGAATGGTTTGGGGTTGCACTCTGCAGCCACGTTTGCACAGTCAGTAGGAGGAGATATTCAGTTGAAGCAAGGGGAATATGGAGCGCAATTTGAAGTCGATTTACCAGTCTGGTTTGAAGAGGAATAGCCCTAGATGAACAATCAACAGCTGGATAATGTGCGGGTATTGGCGATTGACGATGATGTCAATATCCTTGAGTACTATCGAACCTCACTGACCCAAACTTCATCTGTTAGTGATAGTTTTGAGCGGCTGCTATTTGAGACGGTAGCATCTGATGATGATAGTAGAGAGTCGAAACAATTTTTTGATTTGACAGAGACATCGCAAGGGGAGGATGGGGTTGCTCTGGCAGCTAAGGCTAAGGAGGAGGGGCGCCCCTTTGCCTGTGCATTGGTTGATATGCGGATGCCCCCAGGAATCGATGGTCATGAGACGGCAAGAAGGTTAAGAGCGCTGGATGAGCAGATTTTTATCATTATTGTGACCGCCTACTCCGATACAGAAATTGGAAGCCTGCAACAGGCAGTGCGTCATGATCTACTCTATAGCAGTAAACCAATTCCTCCAGATCAGCTGCACCAACTGGTCTACAACGCCTGTATCAGTTGGGATCGCACCAATACCCTTCATCAACTGCAAGAGGAGTTAGAGAACAAGGTGCGTGCTAGAACAGAGGAGATTGAGCGGCTCTCTGAACAGGCACAGTTTTCTGCATTCCAAGCAGGATTGGTTGAGATGAATAGCTCGGTTATTCACAATATTGGAAATGCAGTGGGTGGAATGGGAGGACTCTCTTGGAAACTAGAGAGTGAGTTGAAGGGGATCCAGACCATCTCCAAAGGGCTTGAGCAGCTGCAGCAAGAGTGTCATCAGCTGGAGCAGGGGGGGGATCTACCAGAAAATATGGCTGAGCAGATAAAGCGGCGTTCAAATATTATGAAGGTCGCCTGTGACTCTCTTAACGTGATTGCAGAGAAGCGGCTGAAAGGGATTGTGGATACGCTCTCTGAGAGTGTCGATTATATAAAAGGGATTGTAACGCTGCAGCAAGCAGCGGCCAAATCAGACAGCCATGCGACCGCCTTCCGCCTCGATCAGCTGGTTGATGATGCCTTAATCATCCTTCAGGACCGTTTTGACCAATACGCAATTGAGGTGCATAAATCGTTTGAGCTAGAGCCGGAAGAGCTGCATTTGCCCCGTAATCAACTGTTACAGTTGCTGATTAATATAATGAAGAACAGTTTGGAGGCGGTCATGTTACAGCAAGAGCAAGCGGCCTCGCCGGACTACTGTGGTGAAGTAAATATTGAGCTACGACAGCACCACACCGCTGACAGGGGCTATGTTCAGCTGCGGGTTATAGACAATGGTGTGGGCTCAAGCCTGCCTCAGCAAGAGAAGCTATTTGCTTCAGGTTTTAGCACCAAGAAGCGCAGCAGTGGCTTGGGGTTACATTCAGCGGCTAACTTTATACAGTCGATTGGTGGGGAGATCCACTTTTACAGCGCTGGGGATGGAGAGGGGGCAACGGTTGATGTACAGATACCGTTAAAATAGCGCTGCAACATCTTCAGAAGAAATCAACATCGTCATCCTCTTGCTTCGCCTTCTCATCGTTCTCTTTCTGCAACATGGCAATCTCAACGGCCTCAGCACGGCTACGACCAGCCATAATGGCATCAAATAGAACGCGGTCCTCCTCCATATTCATCGACTCCCTCAACTCCCCCTGAAGTGCACGCCAAGCCATAGGGCTATATAGGCGTTTAGGGTCAGCAATCAGGTTGCTGGTCTCCTCCAGTCCAGAAATAAGGGAGTTCAGTTTTTGCCATAAGCGGTCATAGAACTGGAACGCCTCAATGGCAATGGATGAACGTGTGCGCATATCCATCAGGATCTCACCGGTGCGCTCAATCTCTTCGGG
>JABGQL010000092.1 GCA_018648825.1 Gammaproteobacteria bacterium | reverse complement strand
TCCTATTTGTAGCCTTGATGGGGATCTATGCTGTAGCGGGGGCCATTGGCCTAACCAGCGCACTAACAGGCTCTCTCTGGGAGTTACCGGTGATTGGCCCCATCGCCCGTCGCTACTTCTGAAGGTACTCAGTAATCTCCTGAAGAAACGGGCCGCTGTACTTCTCCAGCTTCTTCTCCCCCACCCCATTAATCTCTAGAAAATCACCTCGGTTTTTGGGGAGATGAATTGCCATCTGCGTCAGTGCCGCATCTCCAAACACCATAAATGGAGCAACCCCTTCTGCATCAGCCAGCTCTCGACGCAGCCCACGCAGTAACTCAAACAGCAGCTCATCACGCCCTTCAACCGATGCAGTAACCGCCCTCTTACGCTGTCGCTTGCCACTCTCCTTGAGTCGTGGTTTTGCCAGCTCCAGAGCAGCCTCCCCTTTGAGCAGCGGTCGTGCCAAATCCGTCAGCTGTAACACCGAATAGTTGGCAATATCCTGAGTCAGATAACCACGGTGGATCAACTGCCGCAACAGGCTCGACCACTCGGCATCACTACGCTCTTTACCAATGCCGTAGGTACTCAACTGGTTATGTCGCAGCTTACGGATACGTTCGGTATCCATCCCCCGCAACACCTCAATCACATGCCGCATACCAAAGCGCTGCCCCACCCGGTAGACACAGGAGAGCGCCTTCTGCGCATCTTCTGTAGCGTTATAACACTCGGGTGGCTCAGAACAGATATCACAGTTGCCACACCCCTGTTGCAGCTCCTCACCAAAATAGTGCAGCAACACTCGGCGGCGACAGGTGAGCGCCTCAGCAAAGGCGATCATGCTATTCAGTTTATGGATCTCGATGCGTTTCTGGGTCTCATTCTCACTGTTCTCCACCAATCGCCGTGCCATCACCATATCCTGCGCCCCAAACAGCAGCAGCGCCTCTGCGGGAAGACCATCACGTCCAGCACGCCCAGTCTCTTGATAGTAGCCTTCGATATTTTTTGGCAGATCATAGTGGACCACAAAACGTACATCAGGCTTGTCGATTCCCATACCAAAGGCGACAGTGGCCACCACCACATCCACCTCATCACGCATAAACTGCTCATGCACCAACTCACGCCTCGCAGCAGGCAGCCCTGCATGGTAGGCAGCCGCGTTGTAACCCGCCAGCTGCAACTTGTCTGCAATCTCCTCCACCCGCTTGCGACTTAAGGCGTAGACGATGCCACGCTCACCACTGAAGCGGCCCAAAAAGTGCCTGAGCTGATCAAACGGTTTACGCTTCTCCAGCGCACTGTAGCGGATATTGGGGCGATCAAACCCGGTAACATGTACCTTCGGTTGGCGCAGTCGCAGACGCTGCTGAATATCCTTACGGGTCTGTGGGTCGGCAGTCGCCGTCAGCGCCACCATCGGGATCTCGGAGAAACGCTCCCGTAACTCTCCCAACTGCACATACTCTGGGCGGAAGTCATGCCCCCACTGCGACACACAGTGCGCCTCATCTACCGCAAACAGGGCAATCTCAATCTCCTCTAGACGCGCCAGAAAGCCCTCGGACATCAGCCGCTCTGGCGCCACATAGAGTAGATCCAGTTCACCCACATGAAAACGGGCCAGAGTCTGTCTAGCCACACTCTCTTGGAGAGCCGAGTTGTAATAGGCGGCATTCACCCCATTAGCCAGTAGTGCATCCACCTGATCTTTCATCAACGAGATCAGCGGCGAGATCACAATGGTGGTGCCAGATCGGAGCAGTGCTGGAATTTGATAGCAGAGCGATTTACCCCCACCAGTTGGCATCAATACAAAGCTGTCGTGCCCTGCTGCTACATCCTCAATAATTTCCTGCTGGTAGGGGCGAAAGTCGCTGTAACCAAAGACAGACTGTAGGGTTTCAAGGGGGGAGGATCTCATAAGGTAAATTAGTCACAAATCAAACCTATTCTAATGCAAAGAGATACTACACTCCTACTCCTGATCAACCATAATCTTCAGAGCCGCTCCTGCAGAATTTATAGCTTAAAGAACCCTACCGCTTGATTTAACGACTGAGACTGATCATTCAACGCATTACTGGCAGCTGCTGCCTCTTCAACCAGTGCAGCATTCTCCTGCGTAGCAGAATCAAGCTGAGAGACCGTTTGATTAACCTGATTGATCCCTGTTTGCTGCTCCGTAGTGGCTGCTGCAATCTCTGAAGCGACATCATGTACTTTGCTAATGGAGCCTTGAATCGACTCCAGCGCACGGCCACTCTCACTGACCCAATGAGTCCCTTGCTCTATCTTCTCGGCACTATTATCAATCAGCAATTTAATCTCTTTGGCCGCATCAGCGGAGCGCTGTGCCAATGTGCGCACCTCTCCAGCCACGACAGCAAAGCCGCGTCCATGTTCACCAGCACGGGCCGCTTCCACAGCTGCGTTAAGAGCCAACAGGTTGGTCTGGAATGCGATACCATCAATCAGTGTGGTGATCTCAGTAATTCTCTCGCTCGACTCATTGATCGCCTCCATTGACTGAACCGCATTGGAGGCAACTTCACTACCCGCCTCCGCATGACTTAATGCCTCTGCGGCAAGACTATTGGCCAACACCGCATTATTTGCCGTGGTCTCTACCGTTGCAGACATCTCCTCCATGCTGGCTGCCGTCTGCTCCAGACTGGCCGCCTGTTCACTGGTACGAATTGAAAGACGGTCATTGCCCGAGTAGATCTCACCCGCTCCATTACTGACACTATTTGAAGCCATACGCACTTGCTGGACTACACCAGAGAGCGCCCGCTGGGTGGTGTTGATTGACTCTTTCAGCTCCCCCAGTCGCCCACTAAACTGCCCTTCTATCTGCTGAGATAAATCCCCTTCACCAATGCGACTCGCCGCCTGTACAGTGGTGCTAATCGACACCTCAAAGGCTTCCATTGAGCGGTTGATATTCTCTTTTAGAGTAGCGATATTGCCACTAGCCTGCAGCGTCATTCGTTGCCCAAAGTCACCTGCGGCAAGACATTCAATAATTTCATCAACCTGTTTGAAGAGGCTATCCATTGATCCCATGGCATGGTTGACTCGGTTACGGAACTTCTCTTCAATCTTATCATCTATACGCACACTGAAGTCCCCCCTTCCCAAGGCATCCATCACCTGTCCCAGCGTATCCATGGTTGCCTCTACCTTATCGGCCGAGGAGTTGACCCCCTGCTTCAGGGTATCAAGATCACCTTGCAGCTGAGGCTCAACCCGCTGAGAAAAGTCTCCATGCGCAATTCCCCCAACCACACTATTGACCCGACTGATGGTATTTTGCAGGCTATCCATATGCTCGTTAAAAGCCACTGATATCTGCCCAATCTCATTACTGGATTGATTTGAGGCACGGATGGTGAAATCACTATGGCGCTGCACCTCAGTCAACGCTGCTGAAACAGCATAGATACCAGAGATAATCTGGCGTGAAATCTTCACTGCCAACAAAATCGCTAACAAAATGGCCGCGCTGACAAACAGCAGATGGTTACGCAGATCATGTTCTGCTTCAGTAGCAGTTAATTGTGCATTCTCCTTTAACTGCTCAGCAAGGGTTACTGAGACCTGTTTGATCTGCTTAATACGTTGCGTGGAAACCTCAAGCCACTGTTTTGAATCTGCCCCACTGATTTGTGAAAGGTGCTGTATCGCCTTCACTGCTGGACCATCAGAGACCGCCACCGCCTCGTCTACATCTCCGATAGGGACATCAAACAGCTTCATCTGAGTGATCGTGGGCACATAGTCAAAATATGTACGGAAGGTATCACCAATGGTATCCAACGCTTTAAGTTCCGCAGCACTAACCCCGTCGAGGGCACGGTATTCATCCAGAATTTGAGTCGTATTGGCATAAATTTGATCAAATTTCTTTTGATGTTTTTTCTGCCCACGAAGCACATAATTCTTAAAGTTGTGGATAAACCCGCCATAACCGATGGTCCTATTCAACCGTTGTAACACCCCATATTTAGGACCGCGAGACTCAAAAATAGCACGCATCGTATAGAAGTCCGGCAGTGCATCGGGAGAAATTTTCTGCTTTAACGCATCCACCTCAGCAGAGGTCGCATACATTTGGAACTGTTCCAGATAAAGCGCCTGATCCGTAATGTAAGAGGTAATTGCACTCTGCTGCTCTAACGAGACATCTCCTGAACTGAAGACCCCATTGAGAGCCCCGCGCTCCTGACCCGCACGCTCTTTGACCCAAAGCAGTGCAGCATAGGCGTTGAGGTTGCGAGAGAGTACAACATTAGACACCCTCAAATTAACGCGCTGTATCAGATGGAGCGCTCTACTATTGAGCGTCGAGTAGTGGCTGAACGCTCCTGAAGCGGCCTCAAGGCGATCTACCTTTTCGCGAATGGCAGCTGTCCCAGAGAAGCTATCCTCCAACTGCTCGATAGTATCTCTCACCTCTTCATGCTGCAGCAGCTCAGTGAGCACATTAGAGCGGACAAACGTATGGAACTGATTGGCTAACTCATCCGCTGTTTTACGCTGCTGCTGCAGCTTATCACCAAAAACAGCCCCTCTACTCCCCAGAAAACCAGCGGTTAACCCACGCTCAACAGCAAAATTATGGGCAACACCATCCAACAAAGTATTGAGCTTCACAATCTGTTCCGCATACTCCATCTCTACCATCACCGCCCGCTTCTCCAACACCCCATTTGTAGTAACCACCACCAAAATCAACAACGGAAACACCAACATCAACAAGATTTGAGCCTGAATACTGAGATTGGAGAGTGAAAATTTTGGGGCAGCTACTGTCTGCATAGAGGTGTCCATCAAGAAAAAAAGGAGGGCAATGCGCTACTTCACGACAGTAAGGCCATAAATCTGCCAGTTTTGCATCCCGCCACGGTAATAAAAGAGTCTATCAGCAGGGTACCCCTCATTGAGCAACCCTTTAATCGCCATAGGTGATTGACCACACCACCAACCATTACACCAGAGTATTAGATTTTTGGCCTCTGAAAAATCCCAACTGCCATCACCTGAACGGGTAACACCAAAGCGCTCAAAGGCCTCCATAATCGAGCCATCATCTGCCCCTTTAGAGCGATGAAGGCTGGTAAATGGGATATTGACTGAGCCTGGGATCGTGCCACGAGTGAACCAATCTGGAGTGCGTGCATCAATAATCACCCCATCATCAACAGCCAGCTCATTACGCATAAAATTGACGACTTCTGCGATACCCACAGTCTCAACCCCCGGTGCTGCGGTAAGCGGTTGCACACAAAAGGGGGGGCAACGACGACCCGTTTTGGTCCAAGTGACATCCGCAACCCCGTTAGGATCTTGATTACGACTTACCGCAACCTCATTCCCATTATGCTCTACGGTTACCGACTCTATTGATGGAGTGATCTTGGTACCAGCAGCTATAGCTGTACTACTCAACCCGGCATATAGCAGAGCCGTAATAGTGATAGAGACCAACTTATTATTGATTTTCATGAGAGTGTTGCCTTTTTAACGGTGTGAATACTTGAACAAAGCTCTTGGTACAAATTGCCCCCAAAGAGTACGTCAGATAAATATGTAACGATCATTACATTTTTGCTACTTGTGAACGTACTTGTACCATGCAAACAGAGGGCATGACAAGTTTATTTTATGAGCAAATCAATAATTTAATCACCTCTAATATTCGCCGCTCCCCATACGACCAAACCTGTAACACAACTCTACCCAGCAGACCGCTCACCACACAGGAGCCATAATCTACATTAAGAACGATTTTTTACTCGACAAAGCCAGCAAGGATGCCGTAAGATGCCGTAAGATGCCGTAAGATGCCGTAAAAGTACCAGACACTTTGGCTGGTTACCTCAAAAAAATTAAAAATCCCACTTACGTCAAGGCGAGGATTTACGACAAAGCAGTTAGAACAACATTGATCTCAAGGAGTAGTTAATGGCTGAACAAATCATCATGGCTCAAGTTGATGCCGCAAATCAGGTATCACAGCTATTGGCTGCCTCAGGCAGTAAAACATTTACCGTTGGCAACATTGCCTCAGCCACAGCGAACGGAGGCAGCATGGTCACCTTCACCCCCGCTGGTGGAGGCAATGCTATTGCTGTAAAGGTAGGCACAGCAAAGGCCGCAGGCTTATCAAGCCTTACAGGAAAGACCGTTGCTATTAGCAAGCCCTCTCTACTGGCAGGGACTGGAATGGGAAACAACTGGCTGATGATGCAGCCTGTAACAGCAGGTGCCGCAAAAACTGGAGCCTCCTCTGTTTCACTGCTAAAACTTGAGGGTGCTCGCCAAGGCGCTCAAGCAGCAGCCCTAACAGGGCAAAATTTTACCGTAGTAAAGCCGATGATGGCGGGAAAAACGACAACATCTACCCTCTTCCTACAGCCCGCAGGGGGCGGTGATATCGTTGCCCTTAAAATGGCAAACACCACACCCGCACTCTCCGGCCTAGTAGGCAAAACAGTTACCGTTGCTCAACCCCCAATGGTTGCCGGAGGGCAGACCAGCGCATGGCTAGCGCTTAAACCTGCTACAGCAGCAACTACAGGCAAAGTCGTTGGCGGTGCCACAGTCGCTGCAGGACCAGCCTTTACACCCGTTGCTATGACCAACAACGGGGGAGCCGTTGCAATGACAGCCAATCTTGAAACCCCAGCAATGAGAGCTGGAGTTGAAATAGAAAACGAAGGTGCCGCAAAGGCTGCAACGGCAAAAGGCGGTACTGTTAAAGCTGGAGCAGGTAAAGCAGGGATGGGTAAAACGGGCATGGGTAAAGCTGGCGCTGGTAAGGCTGGTGCAGGTAAGACCGGAGCTGCTATCGATCCTGCAACAACAAAGGTCGTTGCTGCAAAACTGGGAACGGGTGGCGCAACCGGAGTGAATGCTGCTGCAGTAACAACAGCAACAGGCTCCTCTACCGCATCAACCACTGCTGCAACCATCTGGAACGGCAAAGGCCTCAGCTTAGGTCTCGGCCTTGGATTGGGCGCATGGGGGCCAGCAATTATCGGAGCTATTGGCGTATCTGCCGCTTACGGGTATTGGCGCTCAAAACAGGAAGAGCCAGAAGCCGAATTGTAACCCCCCATTTAACTGCCCCTCAAGGAGTAGAGCATGTCATTTAATGTATTGGTTTGCGACGATGATCAATTCACCCTCGTCATGTACAAGAACATATTCAGTAAGTCGAACTCCATCAAGTTAGACCCCTATCTGCAAGGCAAAGAGGCAGTTGCTGGCGTAAAGAGCAAATACGAAACAGCACAGCAACATGATGTAGCGCTGATCGACATGCGTATGCCCCCTGGTATAGATGGGCTAGAGACCGCGATTGAACTCCGCAAAATCAACCCCACGCTGCCGATCGCATTCATTTCTGGATACTCTGACAACATCGCAGACAAAATCACCACTGCCATCAAGGGGCCAACACTGTGGTTCTCAAAGCCATTCAAGAGCGCTGAGATTTATCAGGCGGTCTATGAGTGCTGCCTCAGCAAGCAGTGGGGGGATACCCCGATAAGACTATACGGAGTCCTATAATCCCCCGTTAATACAGGCATACCGTTCGAGAGCATAAAAGAGAGTAACCACAATGCACGTAGATGACACAAAATACGCCTTTCAACTTTCAGCCATGCTGATGTCCCATAAAGGCTACGAGTCACTGACTCATGCAGTCATTCACTACCTCTACTCGATGGATGAGGTTGAGTATGTCGCAGTCTATGAGTCCTATGAAGATATCAGACATGACGACCGGGTGATTAAACGTTTTGCGCTTGCACCAGATGAAGAGGATCAGGATTACCATCATGAGCTGGCACAGAAGTGTGCTATCAGAAGTCATGGCGGCACCTCAAAACTGAATGTCTATCATGACCCTTGGGTATTGATAGACACTTTGGGACGACTCAATCCACGTCGAATGATCCTGATTAAGGGCGACCTAAGCCCATCCAATATGGCGATTATTGAGGGGCTCGACAAAATTTACACCAGCAAGGTGGCACTATTTGATACCGAGGAGCGAGACGCTCTGACGCACCTCTATAGCCGCCCAAGCCTGAAGATAATGCTCGAAGATCTGGTCACCTTCTATCGTGGAAAGAACTTTAATGATCAACCGATGAAAACCTGGCTGGTAACGGTCGGTATTGATGAGCTTGAACAGAAGAGTGAGGAGTATGGCGCTCACTACAAGAATAAGATCCTAACCACGCTCTCCAGTCTCCTCAACAAGAACATCAAATACACAGACTCTTTGAGCTGTTATGGCGACGGGACATTTGCCCTTGTTTTAAAT
>JABGQL010000150.1 GCA_018648825.1 Gammaproteobacteria bacterium | reverse complement strand
TGACTGTAGTCGCCAATGGCAACAGGCCCGTAGAGTTTTTTTTGGCTGGATGGGGGGGGGGAAGAGCTGGTGGCGAATTTGATCAAATAAACCCTTTATCGCTACTAGCATCAGATTCATCACCGACGTTTTCATACCCCTCCACAACTCCATCCTTGAGCTCTCCAGCAGCTCCTTTTGCTTTTTCCTTGATCGCATCTAGGGCAGCGGAACCCTTCTCCTTCCAACCAGACTTATTGTCGTCGACATAACCCTCTGCTGCATCGTAATAACCCTCTAAATGCTGCTTGGATGATTCATAGGTCGACTTCACCTTCTCCTGCAAGTTCCCATCAGGATCAACACTACCCCGAATTTCGCGAGCTTTTTCTCCTACCTTCTCATCCCATGACTTGTACCAGATTTTCTCCTCCTCTGCGTAAACGGGCAGGGAGTGAATAGACAGCAAGAGCATGCTCCCAAACAATAAATTTCTAACCTTCATCAGCTTCTATCCATCATTAGTGACTTACGGTGGTCAGAGTGTTGCGAAGAAGGGACGTCATAGGATAAGGAGAGAATCATGGAACCTTCTGTATCGGTCAGTCTCTTGGTGTTGGGGTAGAGAGAAAACGGCATAGAGAAAATTATCAGCCATCGCAAAAAAAAAGAAAAAAAGAAAAAAAGAAAAAATCACTGTCCACTACGCACTAACCGAACATGATAGTAATTGCTCCGGTAATTGTAGCTACCGCCTCCGCTACCGAAACTCAACCTCCATGCGTAGTCACTATCACTGGCATAGGGCGAAGACGACCAAAACCACGCCGCAGGAGTGCTGGGAAAGCGTTCCAGATTTATGCTTGGCCCATAACGGTCTCTTGCAACCAGCGAGGCAAGCTCATTGATATTTGGAAGCCTCCAGTCACTGTGGCCCGCATAGCCGCCACTGTTCACACTGGCAGGCTGCTGCAGGGCCAGCTCCCAGTTGTAGTTACTTGCGTCACCATCACAATCACCACCACTGTAACTCTGCCCCTCACTGCACTGCTTCCACATCAACCCGGTCACGGTATCCGTCACCGTACCATCTCCATGGTCACTGTATCGGCTCTCTGGCCACTCATTGTCAATATAGCCCTTGATGGTTTGTGTCGCACTCACTGCAGTAGCAAACGTCAATAGTAGTGTAAATATAGATAAATTGGTTTTCATTTTGATCACTTTTAGGGGTAATGGGTTGTGTTAGAAAGGTAAAGCAGACTTACATTACGCTGCTTCAATCGGTTATGGCTGTAACCTTGCTCTGATATCCAGAGATGAGAAATATTTCGGTCGCGCAATGAACGCAGCAGCGCAGAGAGGCCACCCAGAGGCACCACCCAGTGCGGTTTTTTACCCCATAGCCATGCCTGTCTGGAGTCAATTTTCCGCTTCAGCAGGTAACTCTCTACAGCAGGGTGATTGCTGATCCAGCAATGCCCTTTCTGCATCAGTAGTACAAAACCCGGATAGCGCTGACTGTAGTAGTTCCACTGCTCCTGCATTGAGATGAGCCTGGGTGCACGATAGCGACATCGAAGCCCTTCACCTCCAAATTCAAACAGCCACTCAAGCCAAGGGAATTGACGAAGAATTTTCTGCAGCAGGTGGGTACTTCTGGCATGACTGAGGTGCCCCCAATAGCTCGCCAGCAGGGCGCGTAGCGGCTCCACCGCCTTGCCGTTAATCTGCTTCCCCCTCCCTTTATACTGAATGATATTTCGCTCCATGGCTGTCAGCTTGTTCTTAAGGTTGTGGACCACTCTACGGCGTACTAAACGGTAGTGGGGTCGAGTGATATAACCGAGAAAGTCGACACCATGGCTCACCCTTTGCAGTTTCTCACCCGGTTTAAGCCGCAACTGTAGATGCTGGTGGAGGAATTGGGCAATCTTCTGCTGATAGCCGACGAGCTGATCGCGACTCTCCGAGAGCAACACCATATCATCCACATAACGGATATAGTGGCGACAGTTAAGCTGGTGTTTAACAAACTGGTCCAGTTCATTGAGATAGACGTTAGCAAAGAACTGGCTGGTGAGATTGCCGATGGGCAACCCCTTCTCAGGTGGTGTATTGAGCCACTGTTTATGAGGCGGAATGGTGTAACCTTGAGTGCGCACCATCACCTGGATTGGTGAGAAGAGAAGCCTGTGAACCAACCAAAGATATGCTTTTCCAAGGTCTGGCTCCAGCCTGCCTCGTACAACTGCCTGTTGCAGATGACGCTGCAGTAGCTGGTAGAGCGTGGCACGATCTATCGTGTAGAAGAAGTTGTAGATATCGAGCTGCAGATAGTAGCTCTGTGACGGGCGATCATATTGCCGCATCATTTTCTGCAATGCATTCACGGCAAAGTGGGTCCCCTTACCCACCTGGTTGGCACAGCTGTGATGGATAAATTTGGGCTCAATCAGTACGGCCAGTCTGGGGACCAGCCAGTGGTGCACCACACGGTCCGCATAGTAGGGGGCATGGATCTCACGCGGCTTGACCCCGTTGTTGGCGATAAAGCAGCGCATCGGACCCGGACGCCATTGATAGGATTGCAACGCAGCGAGTGTGGTAAAAAGACGGTCAATCAGCTGGCTATGATACGCCTGCGCCTGACCACTACCGGACTTCCCCTGTTTGCAGCGCATGGCTGCCTGATAGAGGTCCTGGTAATTGACACACTCCATCTTCACTTTCCACTACGCACTAACCGAACATGATTGTTATTGTTCCGGTTATTGTTGTTATCGTTTCCGTTATCGAAACTCAATTTCCATGCGTTGTTACTATTATTGGCATTGGGCGAAGACGACCAAAACCACGCCAGTTTCCCTGCCCTTGGTCCACGCACGGGGATCCGTAAACGGTACCCCGATTGCTCTGAAATACCTGTGATGTAGAGTGCCCCCCAACGGATAAACGACATCGGGAGAGGGGGACTTTGACAGGTGTGCAGGGTGCACAGTGAAGTAGGCACGCTGAAGTTCACGACTGAACTCCATTCAGGCCCCGCATCCCCTTTTCAGAGGACGTGCGTTGCAATTTCTTTTTCCAGCCCCAGGCCTGTTTAGAGACCCCGAACGCCAGTGCTGCGATGGACTCATACTGCCGAAAACTGTGGAAGGCCTTGAGCTCTTTGGCTAACTGAATCTGTACCTTGAGGTCATCCAGCGTATCATGAGCCTCTGTAACCCAACGCAAACGCTGATCAGCGTACTTAATAGAGCGCGAGAGCTGGCGGACCAGCTCCATTGTGGCTCTGCGAAGTTCACTACCAATGGTATATTTATGGTAGCGAGGAAAGGTCCGCACCGCCTGTTCGATCTGCAGTAGTAGGGTATTGGCATCCCGATAGATTGGAAATTTGGCACTCATCTCACTTTCTCATAAAGGAAAAGAAAAAAGTCAAAATCACTGTCCACTACGCACTAACCGAACATGATAGCTAATGTACCGGTAATAGTTGTTATCGTACCCGATATCGAAACTCAATACCCATGCGTAGTTACTATTATAGGCATAGGGCGAAGACGACCAAAACCACGCCGCAGGGGTGTTAGGGAAGTAGTTTGTATCAATTGCGGGTCTGTAGCTGTATTTATTGGAAATCGAGCGTAACTCTTCCAAAGTTGGCACTCGCCAGTCACTATAGCCACAGAGGCTTTCACTATTGGTTCCATTGACCAACTCATTCCAATCATCGTAGTAGGTTCCTTTCACATCAGCATGAGCTCTTCCAATTGCACTGATACCCCCCCAGCGATAGGCGTTGTCCTTATCGTGAACACCACCATCATCCGTCTTCACCTCCCAGATCAAGTCGGTGACATTGTCTTTGACACAGCCCCACTCCGTGGCACTTGCTGCCAACTCATGGCCACTGGAGTCCAGCTTGGTGAAGCTGAAACCCGCATGGCCATCACTATCATCGTTATGGGTGACATCTCTGCCATGGGAGCAGTCTTGTGCCTCAATGGTCTCACCAGTACAGGATTCGTTATTTCCACTTGGATAGCTCCCTCCCCAAGTGATGCCAGTATCATTAAGTGGAACTCTGCTCAACGCACAGCTAGAGGTAAACTCGGAGTAGCGCACTTCATTGGCCGCATCGGTATCGGTGACCGTACCACCTAACCACATTATCTCAAACGGTTCTGCAAGTTGATTAATCGGGTATTCAGGCAGTGTTGAACTGTTATACATGGGCCATGACCAACCTAATCCTACAAGCAGCAACCCTCCTCCCTGTTGGTTCCATAAATCAATCAAACTCTTCTCATCGGACGTAAACTGCTCCCAGCTATTTCCCACAATCAACACCGAGAGCTCTTCAAGTTGTTGCTCTGTGACTATTCCACTTACCTCTTGCAGAGAGCCACCTTCCGCCTCAAGTACGGTGATTAGCGGGTTAACATTGGTTGTGTTGACCCACTCTCGGTGGCCGGTGGTATAGCCCACCCCCCCCTCTTGCGTTGCGAGCCAATCCAGCAACTGGGTGTTGAAGCGCATGTTATCGAGTTCATCACGCAATAAGATCCCCTCATGTGCAGCAACCGCTATACGACCCGCGCCATTGGCTTTGGCCAATACAAAGTTAGCTTGGTCACTGACACTCTCATCACCACAGACGAGTGGATTCCACTCCGAACTTAAGGCGTAGAGTCTACCAGGCACATAGTCCACTCCTGCTGTGATCTCATCAACTCCCTCAATCACGGTTGCCAGCGCATCCACCAGTCGCACGGTGTGGGTCTGTTCTCCCTCAAAGCTGGCATGAGTTGGGGATCCTATCGATATAGAGAGTGTCTCGTTGGTCTCCGATTGACTCTCTTCCAGTGGTGTGAGGGTTAGCGCCGCAGCGGTTTCCCCCGGCAACAAGCGAATCTCCGCTGACGGGGCCAGGGTATAGTCAAGCTGGCTACTGGCGGTTCCGCTCAAGGTATAGGGGATGACAATCTCCTTACCTGAGGGCTGTGAGAGGTTGAAGTTTAGTGACAGTGGCTGCTGGTCCTCATAGAGATACTGCCCTGTGGTGAAACTGAATATCACGACAGGTTCCGGATCCTGATCTTCAATGGTGATGGCTGTATGGCCTACGGGTAACCGGGCCTGACTTGCATCAGAGAGGGTAAGGGTAAAGGCTTCATCTGCCTCATCGATAAGATCACCGATAATGGTGAGCGGAATGGTCTTTGTGGTCTCTCCCGGAGAGAAGGTGAGGGTTCCACTGCTACTTAGGTAGTCCACGTCCGCCTCTCCGGTACCATCTTCGGTTGCATAGTCCACTGTGACCGTGGTCTCGTTGGTCGAACCCAGTGAATCACTGAAGTCGAGACGGACAACTAAATTGGCCTCTTGATTGCCTTCATCCCCCTCCTCTATCGCCAAATCAGCGATTGTGAGCTTGCCGGTAAATGCCATAGCGTAGTCGAGTTGTCCCGATACTCCATCCCCATCAAGGCCATTTCCAAAGCTGTCAGTTGCGCCATTGAGTGAGAGTTGGTAGTTGGAGGTGGACTGCAGCCCCTCCGTCACTCCCCCTCCTCCCAGCCCGTCTCCATCTGGAATCAGATGCAGGGTGCTGTAGAACCAGATGGGGAGGGTATCAACTACTCCACCTGTTCCTTCGTTACTGTTACTGGAGGTAAGGGTGATTTCGCTCTCTACCGATGCCTCATTCATGGTCTTATCGAACTGCAGTGTGATCAGGTCTCGCTGTTCGGCTGAAGGGGTGATCTCTACTGTTGGGGCCTCACCATTGTCCACTTGTGCTCGAATCGGCTTGAGCACGGTGATATCTTTCACTTTATTGTTGGCATCGATTGCCGAATCCATATAGGCGGTCTTGAGGTACTCCTCTTCACCAAGCCCCAGCTGCACCTTGGTGATGTCAATTACGGCAGAGACAATTTTGGTAACCGCTTGGTCGAGCCCTGAAAAGTGGATCGCGCCAGCACTCAATTCCCAGCTATAGATATCCATTGAGCGGATGGAGAGTAGTGTCTCTGGCTCAGTGCCTGTTTCTGCATCCAGATCAATGCGCTTGATTACACTCTTGGGACCAAAAAAGCCGCTGTTATCTTCTTCAATGTAGTAGATGTCACCTTGCGAAATCTGTAATGGTGTAAGCCCAGAGTTGTTGAGATAGTTGAGATTGAGGGTGATCAGTGGTTCAGCATCATGCGGCATCAGTCTCTGCACCGAGATCTGGTTTCCATTGCGATAGATGCCGTAGAGTTTTCCATCATCACTGATACTCATGCTATCCGGTGCACCACGATCTAGTGCAAGATAGGATTCAAGCTTTCCAGCAGGATTGCGGGGACGTACAAATTTCAGTGCAGTTCTATTATCGGCCATCCGATCGATCCAGAATACACTGTTGTAACTGTCCTTGAGAATGGTATCCGGAGGGGTATCACTAAGACGAATGCTCTGTGTTCCCTGGTACATCCAGAGTGCATCTGAACCTGTGATACTATTTCTTCCTTCATAGATCAGTTCACCACTGTTGAGCACCATGAAGTAGCGTAGGGTCATCGCATCGTGGGTGATGGAGGTCAGTTGAGAGGAACCTGGAGCATATTTATAGACCAGTGGACTCCATTGATCTAGCTGAATATTTCCAGACGTCACCGTAAAGCGAGTTGCCGAGAAGTAGACATTGCTATCACCGTCAAACTGGATCGGCTTCTGTTTGGAGAGCGTGGCTCTGTAATCCTCATCCATATCTCTTAGGTAGTGCCCCTCAACAACACAGCGGTAACTATTGTCAGCTACTTTCACCTGGTAGAGACCACAGTTCTCCTCACTCATCAGGGCATTGGATCCGGTAGGGTCTAATGCCAGATAGACATACTTTCCAATAGGGTCGATGGCACTGTAGAAGACCTTAAGAGGGATATCACCACTGACAGCGGGAGTCGTCGTGCCATCTTTTTTACTCGCATAGAGGTTTGAGGTCGCACTTCTTCTGGCCATTTTTCTGGAGAGACCCGATATAGGGCGAGCAGGAGTCGTTTCTACCACATCATCAAGGGTCTGCAAAGAAGTCGATCCAGTAAGACTAAATTGCAGAAGTGGCGGCTGGCCCGTGATTGAAGGATCACTTCCCCCCGTACCCACCGCCTTAATCCACAACTGCGCTCCAGCCTGTATAGTGTCCTCACCCTCTAGAGTCTCCCACACCTCTCCACTGCTTGCATACAGGCTTGAAATGGAGAGTGATGGCCGTGCTTCTGTAAATCGTGAGACTAGCTCAGAGTATGTCTCAGTCTCCGTTGCTGTAATCAGGTTCCACCTCTCATCAAGCAAATCGGTATCCTGAATGCTTGTGGTGTCTCCACTGAATGTAATGGTTGTGGAGCTTGCGGTTTTGACCATGTAGGTCCGCAGTGAGGAGATGCTGGTGATATCACCGATCGACCGTGTAAAGTCGTAGTGCATCCAGCGCTGTTCAAGGCTGTTCCAGAGGAATATACGCTCTACACTGTTATCCCTGAGATCATCAAAAGCATCAGAGTCCTCTACAGTAAGAGATAAGCTGTTCCAGCCTGCAGTAAGGGTGACAGATTGCTCCTCTGCTGTTGCCTGAAAGGAGGCAAGCATCAACACTAAAGAGAGCAGGAAATGCTTTGCAGCTATCGTTATATTGGGCCTATGCATCATCACATCATAAGAGATAGCTAATGAATTGCAAATATTTCAATTTGTTACAAATATAACAGTACTGACTACATTGAGGAGAATTGATCCGCCGCCGATATAGAGAAAACAGACTCCCCATAAACTGATCCTGCAGGAGAGGTGCGTCCAAAATCTGGGCAAGCAGAGAAATGTCGGCAATTACTATGCGATTGAACGGAAATCTAGGGCAACACCTCGGATAAACTCTCTTGCTGCCGTCAAATAATAGCCACTTTGAGTTGCTGGGCACTGTGAGGTCGGTCTATATGGGAATTTGGGCTCACGCTCTTTGCTGCACTCTCCCCTAAAATCTGATCTGCCGTACAGCTATCTGTAATATCTGTAGCAATCAGATTCCAACCACTATTGAGGGTAATGCTCTCTACTGCCGAAAATACACTGGAGCTTATAAGCAAGTTAGCCAAAAAGAGCATGCTCCCAACCAATAAACTTCTAACTTTCATCAATTTTTATCCATCACCAAGCATTACAGAAGATGCACATTATAAACTAAGTAGAAACCGATTCAGTTTGGAGAGAAAGGGGCGCTGTACTCAATTAACTCTTGAATCCATTTTCCTGACCAATCTTCCCAACAGTACCCCAGTAGCCACCCCTGCTGTGTTGGCGAAGAAGTCCATCCACTCACCATAACGGTTCACAAACGGCTGAATCAACTCAATCATCTCTCCATAGAGCACAA
>JABGQL010000028.1:45087-52393 GCA_018648825.1 Gammaproteobacteria bacterium | reverse complement strand
TCCAGTAGCCTCTAAAACGGCTTGGCAACCACCAGAATGACAATCGCAATCAGCAGCAGGGTGGGGATCTCATTAAAAAAGCGGTAGAAGGTGTGTGGGCGCGTATTCTCCCCCTGTTTGAAAACTTTCAGGTAGTGCCAGCAGTAGTAGTGGAAAACCAGCAGCAGTGCAACCAGCCCCAGTTTCATGTGGAGCCAGGGGGGAATGGTCCACTGCCAGAGATCGACTATCCACACCCCCGCCAGCAGGGTGAGCAGTGCTGCGGGGGTCATGATGTAGTGGAACAACTTATGCTCCATCACCTTGAAGGTCTCATCGGTGGCGGCATCTTCATTGGCCGCATGGTAGACAAACAGGCGCGGTAGATAGAAGAGTCCGGCAAACCAAGAGATCAGCGCCAGCAGGTGGATGACCTTGGCGGTGACATAGCTCTCGCTGAACTGGATGTAGAAGGTACCCACCACCAGTAGTAGGACGACGGGTTGTAAAATACGTAGGAAGTTTCGGTTCATTGTCTTTCTCGATTTACAAAACCCTCGGCCAGTGCACGGTAGATGGGTTTAGGGCAGAAGAGTTTGGAGGTGCCGTAGGCGATAAATGCAGTTGCCATTAACGGTAGCAGCATCTGCTGGTTGTCGGTCATCTCCATCACAATCACAAACGCAGTGATCGGGGTCTGTACCACTCCGGCAAAGTATCCGACCATGCCGAGTAGAATGGTGGCTGAGAGCAGCTCGGGTGAGAACCACTGTGCAAATCCGGCACCCAGCCCTGCACCTGCGGCGAGGGAGGGGGCAAAGATACCACCTGGAATACCGCTGAGGAAGGAGGAGAGGGTGGCCGCCATCTTCATCAGTGGGTAGAGAAAGCCGCCCTCCATCTCGCCGTTGATCAGCGCCTGTGCCTCGTGGTAGCCAGTGCCATATGCGCTGTTGTTAGAGAGCAGGCCAATGGTAGCCAGTGCCAGGCCGCAGAGCGCAGGTACCAGAATCGGGTGGGCTGCAATCTGTGGAGCGACCCTGCGGGTACCCTGAATCAGTCCAGAGGCAAAGAGTCCACCAATGGCTCCACCAATCACGCCACAAACCAGAATCACACCAAACCCCTCAAAATTGAGTGGCAGGGTGGTGTGGCTCTCGCCAAAGTAGCTGTACTCGCCGAGCATGCTAATTGCCACCACACCCGCAATCAGTACGGCCGTGAGCACGGTGCCGCTGGTGCGCTCTTCAAAGGAGCGGCTCAGCTCCTCAATGGCGAAGACGATTCCGGCCAGTGGGGTGTTGAAGGCGGCGGCGACTCCGGCGGCACCACCAGCGAGGATCAATCCACGCTCCATATCATGGCGGGCAAAGTGGGCGTAGCGACTCATAGAGAAGAGGATGGAGGCACCGATATGGACGGTCGGCCCCTCGCGCCCAATCGAGGCGCCGCAGAGTAGCCCAAAGAGTGCCATCAAAATTTTCCCTATGGCGATTCTCAATGAGAGCAATTTTTGGCGCGCCTCATGGGTGCCCAACTCAAGGGCCGCTACGGTTTGAGGGATACCACTCCCTTGTGCATTGGGAAAGTAGCTGCGGGTAGCGAGTGAGATCAATACCAGCCCCAGTGGAGTTAGCAGCAGTGGCAGGTAGGGGGAGTAGGCGACGACCTCACGGAACAGGCTCTCGGCATGTTCTGCCAGAATCGCAAATAGAGCAGCAGCGCCACCGATGGCCAGTGCGCCACTCCAGAAAACCAGCCTTCGTTGCCAGAGTCGTCTGGAGGTGAGGCTGATGCGAGTTTGTAGAAGCCGCTTGCGCATCAGTCGCGGAGTGAGAGGATGGCCCAGCCCTGCTCATTGGCGGTGGCACGCAAGGTCTTATCAGGGTCGACAGCAACGGGGTGGTCGACGTGCTCCAGCAGTGGCAGATCGTTGTGTGAGTCACTATAGAAGGTGCTGCCCTCCATCGAAATCTGTTGCTGTTTCAGCCACTCATTGAGGCGGGTGATCTTTCCAGCTTGATAGGAGGGGAGTCCGGCCACCTTGCCACTGTAAGCTCCATCAATAATTTCAGGTTCGGTTGCGATCAGGTGGGGAATATTCAACTTCTGTGCAATCGGTTCGGTAATAAAGCGGTTGGTGGCGGTGATGATCAGCAGGATATCGTCCTGTTGGCGGTGAGACTCGATCAGAGCGACCGCCTTAGCTAGCCAAATCGGTTCGATCTCTTCGGCCATAAACTGCTGGTGCCACTGTTGTAGCGTCTCCATCGAGTGGGCTGCCAGAGGTTGAAACTGGAAGTCGAGCCACTCGTAAATATCGAGCGTGCCATTCTGGTATTCGGTATAGAAGCGGTCATTCTCACTACGGTAGAAGTCGGCATCGACATGTCCGTGGCGAACCAGAAATTCTCCCCAGAGGTGGTCGCTATCACCGCCAATCAGGGTGTTGTCGAGGTCAAAGATGGTGAGCGCCATAGCTACTCCAGAAGATGAAAGTTAAAACCACCATTGTACAGCAAGCAACCACCAGCGACTTCTATGGTAGACTCGTAATCAAGTTGAAAAACAGAAAATAATCAGGTGTAAGGTTGTGATTGACGAAAATGGATATCGCCCCAATGTGGGCATTATCGTCATCAACGGTAAGGGCAAACTGTTCTGGGCGCGACGGATCGGGCAGGATGGGTGGCAGTTCCCCCAAGGGGGTATTGATGATGATGAGACCCCTGAAGAGGCGGTCTATCGTGAGCTGTATGAAGAGATCGGTCTGCAGCAGGAGCATGTAGAGCTGTTGGGGCAGACCCGTGGCTGGCTCAAATATCGTCTACCCAAGCGCTGTATCCGTACCGGACAAAAACCTTTGTGTATCGGTCAAAAGCAGAAGTGGTTTCTATTGAAGCTGAAGGTGCATGACTCTGAGGTGAAGTTGGACAGTGTGGACCATCCTGAATTTGATGCGTGGCGCTGGGTCGACTACTGGGACCCGATTGGTGATGTGGTCTACTTTAAGCGCAGTGTCTACCATAATGCGCTGTGTGAACTGTCGCACATAGGGCTGCCACCCGGTAAGCGTCGTCTACCGGACCGTTACCGACTCTCTTGTCGCTCTCGTTAATCGGATAGTTTCCACTGCATCGCTTCGCCTGCACGGAAGGGTACCAGAGGCGTCTCTCCGAAGGGGAGCTCGGTGGGTATCTCCCAGCTCTCTTTGGTTAGGGTGATGGTCTCGCTGTTTCTGGGCAGACGGTAGAAGTCGGGGCCGTTGAAGCTGGCAAACGGCTCCAGCTTATCCAGAGCATCTGCACTCTCGAAGGCTTCAGCATAGAGCTCGATGGCGGCATGAGCCGTGTACATGCCCGCACAGCCGCAGCCGCTCTCTTTGACGTGACGCGGGTGAGGGGCGCTATCGGTGCCTAGGAAGAATTTACTGTTGCCGCTGGTGGCGGCCTCTAGTAGTGCTTGGCGATGGGTCTCTCTTTTCAGAACAGGTAAACAGTAGTGGTGGGGGCGTATGCCGCCTTGGAATAGGGCGTTGCGGTTCATCAGTAGATGGTGGGCGGTGATGGTGGCGGCTATGGTCTCTGGGGACTGTTTGACGAAGTCGACCCCTTGCTTTGTGGTGATGTGCTCGAAGACTAACCGAATTTCCGGGGTCAGTTCTAACATTGGTGCAAGCTTCTCCTCAATAAAGCGTGCCTCACGATCAAACAGGTCCACCTCGGGGCTGGTCACCTCACCGTGAACCAGTAGTGGCAGCCCACACTCTGCCATCGCCTGCAGGGTTGGCTGAATTTTTTCCAGATCGGTTACCCCAGAGTCTGAGTTGGTGGTTGCCCCCGCAGGGTAGAGCTTGACCGCTTGAATCTGTTCACTGTTGGCGGCCTTTTCGATCTCGCTGGGGAGGGTCTGGTCGGTTAGGTAGAGGGTCATTAGCGGCTGAAAAGTACTCTCTTCCGGTAGCTGCTGCAGAATACGCTCTCGATACTGTAAGGCCATCTCTACAGTGGTCACTGGCGGCACCAGATTAGGCATCACAATGGCACGCCCAAACTGTCTGGCGCTATCGCCCACCACCGCGGCCATCGCAGCCCCATCACGTAGATGGAGATGCCAGTCATCAGGTCGGGTTAGGGTGAGAGTCTGTGTCATGGTAGTCGGGCCAATTGGTTTCAGTGAATGGCTATGATGGCATATTTTCCACGGTTTTTCGCCCGCCCGCGGACAGGTTGCTGGGGAGGATTGAGTACGATCAATTGTTGATCTTTTCACTCAAAAAAACGATCATAGGAATTATTAATAATTGATATTGAAAAAACCGCTGCGGACGCTTGTTTTATCGGGGTATAAAGCCCGTCTTCCGAGTGTTAAGCACAGGTTATTTAAAGAGGTAAACAGTAGATGGCTGAAAGAATCGATAACGATCCACAAGAGACACAGGAGTGGCTCGAGGCGCTGGAGGCGGTGATTGAGTTTGAAGGGACTGATCGCGCCCACTATCTGATTGAGAAGATGATGGACCGTGCACGTCGCTCTGGGGTCAATCTTCCCTACAGCTCCAATACCGCCTATGTGAATACCATTCCGGTGAGCCATCAGCAGCGCTTTCCCGGTGATCAGGCGATGGAGCGCAAACTGCTTGCCTATATCCGCTGGAATGCGATGGCGATGGTGGTAAAGGCCAACCACCGCCCCGGTGGTGTGGGTGGTCATATCGCCAGCTTTGCCTCATCAGCGAGTCTTTATGATGTGGGCTTTAACCACTTCTTCCAAGGCAATGATGCTGAGAAGGGGGGCGATCTAGTCTTCTTCCAAGGCCATACCGCACCGGGGGTCTACTCCCGTGCCTTCCTTGAGGGGCGTATCACCGAGGAGCAGCTGACCAACTTCCGCTTTGAGTCGGATGGCAGCGGTATCTCCTCCTATCCGCACCCTTGGTTGATGCGTGACTTCTGGCAGTTCCCTACGGTATCGATGGGGCTGGGGCCGATTCAGGCGATCTATCAGGCGCGCTTTATGAAGTATCTCCACCACCGTGAGGTGCAGGATACTGAGGGGCGTATGGTCTGGGCCTATTTGGGTGACGGAGAGATGGATGAGCCAGAGTCGCTGGGTGCGATCACTCTGGCTGGGCGTGAGAAGTTGGACGACCTCACCTTCGTGATCAACTGTAATCTGCAACGTCTAGATGGCCCGGTGCGTGGCAACGGTAAGATCATCCAAGAGCTGGAGGCGCTGTTCCGTGGCGCAGGCTGGAATGTACTCAAGGTGATCTGGGGTTCCGGCTGGGATGCGCTGCTGGCGAAAGATAAAACCGGTCTGCTACTGAAGCGGATGGAAGAGGTGGTGGACGGCGAGTACCAGAACTACAAATCGAAGGATGGTGCCTTTGTGCGCAAGCACTTCTTTGGTGCCTATCCGGAGCTGTTGGATCTGGTCTCTGATATGACCGACCAGGATATCTGGAAGCTACAGCGTGGTGGGCATGATCCACGCAAGATCTATGCGGCCTACCAAGAGGCGAAAGAGCATAAAGGGCAGCCCACGGTGATCCTCGCCAAGACGGTAAAAGGGTACGGTATGGGTGAGGCGGGTGAGGGGCAGAATGCGACCCACTCGCAGAAGAAGATGGGGCTGGAGCATATGCGCCGCTTCCGTGATCGCTTCCACATCCCCGTGAGTGATGAGCAGATGGAGGAGATCCCCTTCATTCGCCCAGCAGAGGGGAGTGAAGAGCTGAACTATATTTTGGGTCGACGTGAGGGGTTGGGTGGATTCCTACCAGAGCGCCGTGAGAATGCTCCCGCACTGGAGATTCCGCCACTCGAGAGTTTTGAGGCACTGTTGAAAGGGAGTGGTGAGCGTGAACTCTCCACCACCATGGTCTTTGTACGCATGCTCTCCACCCTAGCGCGTGACAAGAAGATCGGTAAGCACGTTGTGCCGATTGTGCCGGATGAGGCGCGTACCTTCGGTATGGAGGGGATGTTCCGCCAGCTCGGTATCTACTCCTCCTCCGGTCAGCTCTATGAGCCAGAAGATTCCGGTAAGGTGATGTGGTACCGCGAGGATACCAAGGGGCAGATTCTACAAGAGGGGATCAACGAGGCGGGTGCGATGGCGGAGTGGATGGCTGCGGCCACCGCCTACACCAACCATGGCATCAACATGATGCCGTTCTATATCTACTACTCGATGTTTGGCTTTCAGCGCATTGGTGATCTGGCGTGGGCTGCAGGTGATATGCAGGCGCGTGGCTTTATGATTGGCGGTACTGCTGGGCGAACTACACTCAATGGAGAGGGGCTGCAGCATCAGGATGGGCATAGCCATGTCTTTGCTGGCACCATCCCCAACTGTGTTGCCTATGACCCCACCTACGGTTACGAACTGACAGTGATTGTTCAGGATGGCATGCGCCGTATGTACCAGGAGCAGGAGAATATCTTCTACTATGTTGCGGTGATGAATGAGAACTATGTCCACCCCGATATGCCAGAGGGTGCTGAAGAGGGTATTCTTCGTGGTATGTACGCCTTGCGTTCGACCGGTGCCAATGAGCGCCATGTGCAGTTAATGGGAAGTGGCGCGATTCTACGTGAGGTGGAGGCCGCAGCGGAGATGCTCAAAGAGGATTGGGATGTGACAGCTGATATCTGGAGTGTCACCAGCTTCAATGAACTGGCGCGTGATGGTCAAGATGTGGCGCGTTGGAATCGTCTACACCCTGCGGATGCGCCACGTCAGAGCTATGTGGCACAGTGTCTGGCAGATGCCAAGGGGCCTGTGGTTGCCTCGACCGACTATATTCGTCTCTATGCCGAGCAGATCCGTGATGAGGTCTCTGGACGTTACGAGACCTTGGGTACCGATGGTTATGGTCGCAGTGATACCCGTGAGAAGCTGCGTGACTTCTTTGAGGTGGACCGCCGCTTCATTTCTGTAGCCGCGTTGAAGGCGCTGGCAGATGAGGGAGAGATTGAGTTCTCTACCGTAACCGAAGCGATTAACCGATATGGGATTGATCCAGAACGTCCCAATCCGGTCGTACGATAAGGGAGACGAACAACATGACAAATATGACAACGGTTGTAGTACCCGATATTGGTGATTTTGATTCAGTCGAGGTGATTGAGGTGCTGGTTGCTGTGGGTGACGCGGTACAAAAAGAGGATTCACTGATCTCACTAGAGAGTGACAAGGCGACGATGGAGATACCTGCGCCGCAGAGTGGTGTAGTCAAAGCGCTGAAGGTTGCGGTTGGAGACAAAATTTCTGAGGGCGGGGTGATACTAGAGTTGGAGACGGCTGAAGAGGCTGCTCCAGA
>JABGQL010000028.1:7124-44987 GCA_018648825.1 Gammaproteobacteria bacterium | reverse complement strand
TTTCTGAGGGCGGGGTGATACTAGAGTTGGAGACGGCTGAAGAGGCTGCTCCAGAGATCGCTACAGCGGAAGAGAAGTCCCCAGTAACTGACTCAGTGAAGCAGTCTGAAGCAGCACCACAGCGCCGTGCTGTTGAAAACCCAACACCCGCAGCAGTGATTGGTGGCAATAAGGCACACGCCTCCCCCGCAATTCGTCGCTATGCACGTGAGCTGGGGGTGGAGCTGTCACAGGTTGCCGGCTCTGGTCCAAAAGGACGTGTGGTTAAAGATGATGTGAAGCTGTTTGTGAAGAAGAGTCTCGCAGGAGGGGGGGCGGCTGCCACCGGAGGCAGTGGCATTCCACCCATTCCAAAGCAGGACTTCTCCAAGTTTGGGGAGATCGATCCACAGCCGCTAACTCGTATCCAGAAGATCTCCGGCAAGCACCTCCACGCCTGTTGGCTCAATGTACCGCACGTCACCCAGTTTGATGAGGCCGATATCACTGAGATGGAGGCATTTCGTAAGTCGGCCAAAGAGGATGCCGCTGCACGTGGTGTACGCCTGACCCCATTGGTCTTTATTATGAAGGCGGTGGTCTCTGTATTGAAAGAGTACCCACAGTTCAATGCCTCGCTTGATCTCGATAGTGAGCAGCTGATCATTAAGCACTACTACAACATCGGTGTTGCGGTGGATACACCCAACGGCTTGATGGTGCCGGTGGTCAAAGATGTAGACCGCAAAGGGGTCTATGAACTGGCAGAGGAGTTGATGGGGATCAGCGCCCGTGCCCGTGATGGCAAGTTGAGTTCAAAAGAGCTGCAGGGTGGCACCTTCTCGATCTCTAGCCTCGGCGGGATTGGGGGTACCCAGTTTACCCCTATCGTAAATGCACCAGAGGTAGCGATACTGGGTGTGGCCCGTTCTCAGATGAAGCCGATCTGGAATGGTGCTGAGTTTGAACCGCGTCTGATGTTGCCATTGGCATTGTCGTATGACCATCGAGTGATTGATGGGGCGGATGGTGCTCGTTTTGCCTCGCGCTTGGGTCAGCTATTGAGTCAATTTGTGAAGGTGCTTTTGTGATTTAATATCCCTATTGAGTTTAATGATGACCACTATTTAGATTTATTGTTTGGCTTAGGTGCAGATGCGATGCACTCTAGCGATTCACAACTGGATGAGAAGAGAACCATGACAATAGAGGTAACCGTTCCCGATATTGGGGATTTTGAAGGGGTAGAGGTGATTGAGCTGTTGGTCACCATAGGTGACACGATCACCAAAGAGGATTCTCTGGTCTCACTAGAGAGTGACAAAGCGACCATGGAGATTCCGTCGCCCTGCGATGGTACGGTAAAAGAGATCAAGATTGCGGTGGGGGATAAGGTCTCGCAGGGTGATCTGATTTTGATTGCCGATGTGGCAGAGGGCGCTGTGAGTGCAGCGCCAGCAGCCACAGCGGCAGCTGCCCCGTCTACTGGTGCCGATATTGAGACGGAGGTGTTGGTGCTGGGTTCTGGCCCCGGTGGTTATACCGCCGCCTTCCGTGCAGCCGATCTTGGTAAAAAGGTGGTGATGGTGGAACGCCACGCCTCGATTGGTGGAGTCTGCTTGAATGTGGGTTGCATCCCCTCCAAGGCGCTACTGCATACCGCGCAAGTGATCAATGAGGCTGGGTCGATGGCGGACCACGGTGTTCGCTTTGGAGCGCCTGAGGTCAATATTGATGAGATTCGAGACTGGAAAGAGGGGGTGGTTAACCGCCTCACCGGAGGTCTTGGAATGTTAGCCAAACAGCGCAAGGTGCAGGTGGTGACGGGTGAGGGGCGATTTACCTCACCCAATACGCTTTCTGTAGAGACCGCAGAGGGCACCCAGATCATCTCCTTCCAAAATGCGATTATTGCCGCGGGTTCACGCTCGGTAGAGGTTCCAGTCTTCCCACACGATGACCCACGGGTGTGGGACTCCACCGATGCACTGCGTTTGAAAGAGGTGCCAGAGCGACTGTTGATTGTTGGTGGTGGCATCATCGGTCTGGAGATGGCGACGGTCTATGAGGCGTTGGGTTCGAAAATTACGGTAGTGGAGCTACAAGACTCACTGATCCCCGGCGCAGATAAAGACATCATTCGTCCACTGCAAAAGCGTATCAGTAAGCGTTACGAGAATATCTATCTGAAGACCCGCGTTGCCAGCATGAGCGCAGAGGATGCCGGTATCCGTGTTGGCTTTGAGGGTGCCAAGGCTCCCGCAGAAGATCTGTTTGATGCGGTGCTGGTCTCCGTTGGACGCGCACCCAATGGTAAATTGATCAGTGCAGAGCATGCGGGTGTGGCGGTGGATGAGTATGGCTTTATCGCTACCGATAAGCAGATGCATACCAATGTGCCCCATATCTTTGCGATTGGCGATATCGTCGGCCAGCCGATGCTGGCGCACAAGGCGACCCATGAGGCGAAGGTGGCGGCAGAGGTGATCTGCGGTCACAAATCCGCGTTTGATCCACTGACTATCCCATCGGTGGCCTATACCGATCCAGAGGTGGCGTGGGCAGGTCTGACTGAAACAGAGGCCAAGGCGCAGGGCATAGAGTTCACCAAGGGGGCCTTCCCATGGGCCGCGAGTGGCCGCAGTCTCAGTATCGGGCGCGATGAGGGGATGACCAAGGCGCTGTTCGATAAGGAGAGTGGCCGCCTGATTGGTGTCGCCATGGTGGGTACCAATGCAGGGGAGTTGATTGCTGAGGCGGTGTTGGGGATTGAGATGGGTGCCGATATGGAAGATATTGGCCTTACTATTCATCCCCATCCAACCCTCTCGGAGACCCTCTGTTTTGCAGCGGAGATGGCAGAAGGGACGATTACTGATCTATTACCGCCTAAAAAGCGGTAAACTTCCGATTTCTGTACTCCAGTTTTGAGGCTGGAGAAACCTGACCCGAAAGAGATAAGTATGGCAAATGGAAACGGCAGAGTCGGTTCACTGCGGTTAAGTGATAACGAGAAACGGGAAATTATCAAGCTGCTGGAGGCAGACCAGACGCTACCGGATCACTACCGCTTCCTGCTATTTGGTGACCGGCGTGAGGTTGAACTGGTCTGGAATGGAAAAAGCGCTGAAGTCAGCAATATTGTGTTGCCGTTTCAGACCATTGAGCAGGTGGATGAACCACGCGCCGAACAGACGGGGGATCAACCCCTTCAGGGTGACCTGTTTGCCTACGATAACCGGGGACGACAGCTACAGGGGTGGACTAACAAGCTGATCTGGGGCGATAACAAGCTGATCTGGGGCGATAACAAGCTGATTCTCTCCAGCCTCAAGAGTGGGCCGATGCGGGAAGAGATCGAGAAGCAGGGTGGGCTCAAGCTAATCTATATCGATCCACCGTTTGATGTCGGGGCTGACTTCTCGATGGATATCCAGATTGGCGGTGATACCTTCACCAAAAAGCCCAATATCCTTGAAGAGATTGCCTACCGGGATACCTGGGGTAAGGGGGCGGACTCCTTTATTTCCATGATCTACGAGAGACTGGTGCTGATGCGGGGGTTGCTGGCTGAGGATGGGAGTATATATGTGCATTGTGACTGGCGGGTGAATAGTCATATTCGTCTTGTACTGGATGAGGTATTTGGAAAGATAAATTATCAAAATGAGATCACATGGCAGCGTACCAGCGCCCATAGTGATCCCGGCCATTTCGGGGTTAATGTTGACTCGATTTTCTACTATGCAAAGTCCGGGAAGAGAATTTGGAACCAACAGCATGGGGAGCATTCGCAAGAGTACAAAAAGCGTTTTCGTAATCAGGATGCGGATGGACGACTCTGGACGGATGCTGATTTGACGGCAAAAGGGTTAAGTGGGGGAGGATATACCTATGAGTACAAGGGGGTAACCTCTTTGTGGCGTTGCCCGTTGAAAACAATGCAACGATTGGACCAAGAAGAAAAACTACACTTCACTAAATTGGGAGGGATCAGGTTGAAACGCTATCTGGATGAAACGCAGGGGGTTCCATTGCAAACGCTTTGGACTGATATTTTTCCTGTTAATTCACAAGCAAAAGAGCGTGCAAACTACCCCACCCAAAAACCAGAGACTCTTTTAGAGCGCATCATCAAAGCCTCCTCCAATGAAGGTGACCTGATTGCTGATTTCTTCTGTGGTTCGGGTACCACCGTAGCGGTCGCGGAGAAGCTGGGTCGTAAATGGATCGCCACCGACCTCGGGAAATTCGGTATCCACACCACTCGCAAGCGGATGATCGGGGTGCAGCGCCAACTCAAGGAAGAGAGCAAAGATTACCGCGCCTTCGAGATCCTCAATTTGGGCAAGTATGAACGGCAGCACTTTATTGGGGTCAATCCGAGCCTGCGTGAAGAGGAACAGCAGCGACAGCGGGAACAGAAAGAGTCTGCCTTTCTGGAGTTGATTCTGCAAGCCTATCGGGCGGAGAAGATAGAGGGGTTTGCTAGCTTCCACGGCAAGCGGGCCGGACGGCTGGTGGCAGTGGGCCCGGTCAACCTTCCGGTTACCCGGCTCTTTGTGGAGGAGATCATTCTGGAGTGTCGCAAGAAACAGGTCACCAAGGTCGATATCCTCGGTTTTGAGTTTGAGATGGGGCTGTTCCCCAATGTACTGGATGAGGCTCGGGGCAAAGGGATCGATATTGCCCCTCGTTATATTCCGGCTGAGGTGTTTGACAAGCGGGCAGTAGAGCGCAACCAGGTGGTATTTCATGATGTCTCCTTTATTGAGGTAAAACCTCATATCAACAAGAACACGGTTGCGCTGGAGCTGACCGACTTTTCTGTCTTCTATTCGCAGGATTCCATTGCTCATGCCGAGGCAAACCTGAAGAAGAAGGGGAGTAAGATCGTTGTAGAGCGGGGGCAGATTGTAAAAGTGGTTCGGGACAAGGAGGGCATCATCACCCGTGAGCAGCTAACAGAGCAGTGGACTGACTGGATCGATTACTGGTCGGTTGATTTTGATTTTGAGAGCAAGCGCGAGATTATTCGCGTCCCCGTTTATGGAGAAAACGGGGGCGAGACGGGAGGGAGTGAGGAACAATGGACTGGGGATTATGTATTTGAGAATGAGTGGCAGAGTTTCCGAACCAAAAAAGATCGCTCTCTGGAATTGACCAGTGTGGCACAGGAGTGTCTGCCAGGGCGGCGTAAGATTGCGGTGAAGGTGGTGGATATTTTCGGTAATGACACGATGACGATTGTGGAGATAACGGTATGAAGGTGAAGCTTAAGAAGCTGGGAGCACTGAGGCAGGCAGAGTTCAGTCTGGGTGAGTTGACGATTATCTGTGGTGGTAATAATACTGGAAAGACCTATGCTACCTACGCACTGTATGGTTTTTTAGACACTTGGCGCAAAATGGTACATGTCTCTCTGGAGCAGCCTGTAATTGACTCCCTGCTGAGAGATGGTGTGGTCTATATCGACCTGAACCCTTATGTGAAACAGGCTGAAAAATTGTTGAAGCAGGGGTGTCAATCGTATACCAAACAACTCTCTGCCATTTTTTCAGCCAACCCTGATAATTTCAAGGATAGTGATTTTCAAATTACTCCGGGTACAGAAATTTCTCTTTCTGGAGTGTTTCAGCGTCGTATACAGTCGGCTAATACAGAGCTTTTCTCTTTGATGAAGGAGAAGGAAGGAAGTGAGCTAATCGTCTCGCTGTTGGTGGAGGCAGAGAGAACCAAGGTGCCTACAGAGATGGTGAGAGATGTTATCGGTAATGCGATTGTTGAACTGCTGTTTGGAGAGAGGTTTCCAAAGCCCTTTATTGCCAGTGCTGAACGTACCGGTGCAGCGATTTTTCGCAAGGAGCTGAATTTCGCACGGAATCGTCTGTTGGAAGAGATGAGTCAGACTGATAAGAATATTGATCCAATGGCGCTGTTATTCAAGGTTTATCAGGATTATGCTCTGCCAGTTGAGCGTAATGTTGACTTTACCCGCCAGCTGGAGTCTGTTGCCAAGAAGAAGAGCTTTCTTGCAGAGCAGCATAAAAATGTGCTTGAGGAGTTTGCAGATATTATTGGAGGTGAATATAACGTAACGCGTGATGACGAACTCTATTTCAAGCCGAAAGGAAAACGTGTTCGGTTGACTATGGATGAGAGTTCCAGTGCAGTCCGTTCACTGTTGGATATTGGTTTTTATCTGCGGCATGTAGCCAGACCGGGCGATCTGTTGATGATTGATGAGCCGGAGCTGAATCTGCACCCTGAGAACCAGCGCCGTATTGCTCGTCTGTTCGCCCGCCTAGTAAATCTTGGAATTAAAGTGTTTCTAACAACCCACAGTGACTATATTGTGAAAGAGTTGAATACGTTGATAATGTTGAACCAAAGCAAGCCTCACTTGAAAGAGATTGCAGAGCAAGAAGGGTATAGAAAGGGAGAGCTGATTCGGTCAGAGCAGGTTAAGGTCTATATTGCGAAGGATGATCTAGTCAAATTGGATGAAAATACGAAGAGGAGCCGTTGTCAAACACTGGTAGCGGCGAAGATTAATCAGGAAACGGGTGTTGATGCCCCCAGTTTTGATGGAACGATCAACACAATGAACCGGATTCAGGAGGCAATTATCTGGGGAGGAGGTGAGTCGTGATGGAAGAAGATCTTCAGATACTTCAAGAACTGATAAAAGAAGATGCGTGGGTTACGGTCAATGAGAACCAATATGGCAAGAGAGTGGCCGTTCTTGAGGAGCCAGCGGAAGGTAATCAAAGAGGCTATTCTGTTACCATTAATGCGCTGCCTGAAAGTGCGCTGGTTATTAAGGCGGATTATTTTCCGGCTCCCAATGGTCTCTTTCAAAACAGTAAAGGAGAGTGTAAGCGGGCAGATTATGTACTGATTGCCCATACAGAGAGGGGTAACTGGATTGTCTATATTGAACTGAAAGGAGGGAAGGGTCCCACGGAAAAAACTGTAGCCTCTCAACTGAGAGGCAGTGAATGCCTGATTGCTTATTGTCGAGAGGTTGGGAGACAGTTCTGGAACCAGGTTGGTTTTTTATCAAAAAGTCATTACAGTCAGCGTTTTGTATCTATTCGTAATATTGCGATCTCCAAAAGGCCGAGTTCTGTGGTACCAGCAGATGGTGTACATGATACCCCGGAGAAAATGTTAAAGCTCTCCTCACCAAATTATCTTCAATTCAAACGGTTGGTGGGGGCTGCCTGATGGCGCTACACAAGGACTTTCCCAATTCACCCCATGCTGTCCTTGATCCAGAGGTTCGCTGGTTTCCCGCTGACGAAGCACTCCGTGAGAGCAGTGCAGAGAAGTTAATGCCCCCTCTGGTGGATCAGCTTCGGCGCAAGGTTAAAATATTTCGGGATAGTGGTTATGTAGGGGCATCGGATACCAGTGCAAGTCTTTTGAACTGGTGGTTTAAAGAGCCGCACCTGTTGCCACAGATGGATGGTACGATGTTCTCATTTCAATACTATTTTGCCCAGCGTGAGGCGCTGGAGACCATCATCTATCTCTATGATGTAGTGGGTGCCAAGGACAAATATGATTTGATGCGCTTTGATAGCAGTGGTGTGGTTTCAGCACAGATGTTTGATGAGAGTTGGAGACGCTACGTGGTGAAGATGGCGACCGGCAGTGGCAAGACCAAGGTGATGAGTCTCGCGCTGGCATGGAGCTTTTTTCATAAGCTGTATGAGCCGGAGTCAGAACTGGCACGTAATTTCCTGCTGATTGCGCCCAATATTATTGTGTTGGATCGGATCTATCATGATTTTTCCGGATTGCGTATTTTCTTTGAGGATCCGGTACTGCCCGATAACGGATTTGATGGCCGCAATTGGCGGGATGATTTTCAGTTGACCCTGCATCTACAGGATGAGGTGAGGGTGACACGCCCTGTTGGGAATATCTTTCTGACCAATATTCATCGTGTCTATTCAGGGGATGAAATTCCACCATCCCCGGATGATGACAATACAATGGACTACTTTTTCGGTATCCGCCCAACGGGGGCAACTACCGACTCCAGTGTAGATCTTGGTGCAATTGTGCGTGATATTGATGAGCTGATGGTGCTGAATGATGAGGCGCATCACATTCATGACTCCAGACTGGCCTGGTTTAAGTCGATTGAGGAGATTCACAACCGTCTCTTGCAAAAAGGAGGGGCATTGAGTTTGCAGCTGGATGTGACAGCAACTCCGAAACATAATAACGGTGCAATCTTTGTGCAGACAGTCTCTGACTATCCTCTGGTGGAGGCGATTTCACAAAATGTGGTTAAGCACCCTGTACTGCCGGATGCGGCCAGCCGAGCCAAACTGGAAGAGCGGCAGAGTATCCGTTATACCGAGAAGTATGCAGACTATATTGAATTGGGGGTGATTGAGTGGCGTAAAGCTTACTCAGAGCATGAGAAACTCGGCAAAAAGTCTATTCTATTTGTGATGACGGATGACACCCAAAATTGTGATGATGTGGCTGAGTATCTGGAAGGGCGTTACACTGATTTGAAAGATGCGGTACTGGTGATTCATACCAAGAAGAATGGAGAGGTCTCCGAAGCGCAGTCCGGGAAGAAGAGAGAGGAGCTGGAGCAGTTACGTAAGGAGTCCAATGAGATCGACTCAATGGATAGCCCCTATAAGGTGATTGTGTCGGTACTGATGCTTAAGGAGGGGTGGGACGTGCGTAATGTCACTACCATTGTTGGGCTTCGCGCCTACTCTGCAAAGAGCAATATCTTGCCAGAACAGACTCTTGGGCGTGGTTTGCGCAAGATGTATCTGGGTGGGGTAGAAGAGTATGTGAGTGTGGTTGGTACCGATGCCTTTATGGATTTTGTGGAATCCATTCAGGCGGAAGGGGTCGAGTTGGAGCGTAAGCCAATGGGTGAAGGCACCCAGCCAAAGACCCCGTTGGTAGTGGAAATAGACAAGGAAAATGATGAAAAAGATCTCGATGCGCTGGATATAGAGATACCTGTGCTAACCCCTCGGGTCTATCGGGAATACAAAAATCTTTCTGATCTGGATATTGGTTCCATCTCCTTTCAAACTGTTACCTATCAGCAGTTCACCGATGAAGAGCAGCGAGATATTGTATTTAAGGATATTACAACGGGTGATATTGATCATACCACGGTGCTGGATAGCGCCGGGGCTGCCGACTATCGAAGTGTGGTCGGCTATTTTGCACGGACTATTATGAAAGAGTTACGGCTGGTCAGCGGGTATGACATGCTGTACGGTAAGGTGAAGGGCTTTGTGAAAAATGAGCTCTTCGGAAGTTCTGTGGAGCTGGAGTCAGCCAATACACTGCGCAACCTTTCGGAGCTGGCCGCGACCAAAACGGTGATTGAGACCTTCAAGAGGGCGCTGAATGATCTAACTGTTCGGGACAAAGGCGATGCCGAGATTCGTGACACCATCAAGCTGAGACAGACACGTCCTTTCGTGGTGAAAGATCAAGGCTATCTGGTTCCAAAGAAGAGTATATTTAATCGGGTTGTGGGGGATAGCCATTTTGAACTTCAGTTTGCCAGTTTCCTAGATGGGTGTAGTGATGTAGTCTCTTTCGCAAAGAACTATCTGGCTGTCCACTTTAAGCTGGATTACGTCAATGCAGATGGGGATATCTCCAACTACTACCCTGATTTTATGGTCAAGCTCTCCGATGGAAGTGTCGTGATTGTTGAAACCAAGGGGCAGGAGGATCTGGATGTGCCACATAAAATGCTGCGATTGTGGCAGTGGTGCGAGGATATTAATGCGATGCAGTCAGGTGTGGAATATGATTTTGTCTATGTGGATGAGGAAGGTTTTAAGAAGTATGGACCGAAATCGTTTGTTGCTTTGATGAATGGATTTCTGGAGTACAAGGGCAATGATTGAGCAAACAAACGGGTAGCCTTGTCCACAACGGATCTTCGGGGGGGGGGGTATTAATTAGCAACGCCGGGGTGGTGTTCTTGGTCACTGACCACGTACGGTATTCTCCATCGATTTGGGGTGAACAAAATCAACGGTAGCTGTAGAATACCCCGTTTCCAAATTTTAGAGGCACACTCATGTCAGAGATTAAAAAAGTCGTACTCGCCTACTCCGGTGGTCTGGATACCTCCATCATCCTTAAGTGGTTGGAGGATGTATATGAGTGTGAGGTGGTCACCTTCACTGCCGATATTGGTCAGGGCGAAGAGGTAGAGCCTGCCCGAGCCAAGGCGGAGGCGATGGGGATCAAGGAGATCTATATCGATGATCTGCGTGAGGAGTATGCGCGTGACTTTATCTTCCCAATGTTCCGCGCCAATGCGGTCTATGAGGGCGAGTATCTGCTCGGTACCTCGATTGCTCGTCCACTGATCTCTAAGCGTCTGGTTGAGATTGCCAAGGAGACGGGTGCTGATGCCATTGCCCACGGTGCGACCGGTAAGGGGAATGATCAGGTGCGCTTTGAACTGGGTGCCTATGCATTGATGCCGGATGTTAAGGTGATTGCGCCGTGGCGTGAGTGGGATCTCACCTCCCGTGCCACCTTGATGGCCTATGCGGAGGAGCACAATATCCCTGTTGATTTTGCACAGCAGGGGAAGAAGTCTCCCTACTCGATGGATGCCAATCTGCTCCATATCTCTTACGAGGGTGATATTCTGGAAGACCCGTATGCGGAGCCAGAGGAGGATATGTGGCGCTGGAGTGTCTCGCCAGAGAATGCCCCAGACGTACCGAGCTATATTGAGATCGATTTTGAGAAGGGTGATCCAATTGCCATTGATGGCGAGGCGATGAGCCCTGCTACCATTATGGAGACCTTAAACAAGATGGGTGGCGATAACGGTATCGGCCGTGATGATATTGTGGAGAACCGTTATGTTGGGATGAAGTCTCGCGGCTGTTATGAGACCCCCGGAGGCACCATTCTGTTGAAGGCGCACCGTGCGATGGAGTCGCTGACACTGGATCGTGAGGCGGCGCATATGAAGGATGAGTTGATGCCACGTTATGCCGAGATGGTCTATAACGGTTACTGGTGGTCACCAGAGCGTTCCATGCTGCAGGCGGCGATCGATGAGACGCAGAAGGTGGTGAACGGTACGGTGCGTCTGAAGCTGTATAAGGGTAATGTGGTTGTGGTGGGACGTAAGTCGGAGACCAATAGCCTCTTCAATGAGGAGATCGCTACCTTTGAGGATGATGCAGGGGCCTATGATCAGAAGGATGCGGCTGGATTTATTCGCTTGAACTCACTGCGTTTGCGGATTGGGGCGAAGCAGGGGAGTTGATTGGGGCTGAGGAGGAGTGATCGGGTGTTCTCTCTTCCTTCGGATGATCGCTTGTTCCCTGAGTCTGCCCCGTTTTTACAGCGCCTATCCCAACTCGCGTTGCTCAAACATGGATAGGCTGTTTCTGTAAAAACGGGGCAGATTCAGGCGCGATCAACTCTCTCAGAGAGAACACCCGACCACTTTTTGACATTGGGGATTTCCTTGGAGCCTTCTGCGAAGACTGTATTTTCTGATCCAGCCCACTTCTTTGCCTTTGGCTTTGGTTCAGGGTTGGCCACATTTGCGCCCGGTACTTTCGGTACCTTGGCAGCAGTTCCACTCTATCTGTTGATGGCCCCGCTCTCACTGCCTATTTATCTGGTAGTGGTTGTGCTCTCATTTATCTTTGGGGTTTGGGTCTGCGGTAAGGCGGGGGCTGATCTGGGTGTACATGATCACGGTGGCATTGTATGGGATGAGTTTGTTGGGCTGTGGATTACGATGATTGCTGCACCGGCAGGATGGGAGTGGGTTGTGGTGGGTTTTCTACTCTTCCGGTTGTTTGATATCTGGAAGCCTTGGCCGATTGGTTGGGCCGATCGACAGGTCTCTGGTGGTTTGGGGGTGATGCTGGATGATGTGATTGCCGGAATTTTTGCACTCTTGGTGTTGCAGTTGATTGCTGCAGCGGTTTAGCGCGGTAGTGAGATGGTGGCGTGTAGCCCCCCTTCGGGGCGGTTCTTCAGTGTAAAGACGCCATCATGGGCTTCGGTAATCTCTCTAACGATGGCTAACCCCAGTCCAATACCTCCGGTTTGATTGTTGCGTGAGTCATCGGCACGATAGTAGGGGTGAGTGACCTTATCTAATAGTTCTGTATCGATGCCTGGGCCGTTATCGAGGATCTCAATGGTTAAGTTTCGGTCATGGTCGAGTAACTGTAGTTCAACGTGATCAGCAAAGCGGAAAGCGTTATTGATTAGGTTTTGAATGGCTCTCTTCATTTGCAGAGGTTGGCAGAGATAGGGCCAGCGTGCCTTTCCATGGATAGCAAAAAGGTGTTGTTGTTCAGCTAGATCAGATTGAATGGTGTAGGCCATCTCATTGAAATCGGTAATCTGTGGCTCCTCGTTCTGCTCTTCTCCACGCAGATAGTTGAGTGAGCTTTCAACCAAGTCCTCAATCTCTTTGAGGTCAGAGATACTCTTCTGTTTGGCATCCCCCTTGAGCATGGTTGCAGTACGTAGCTGGAGCCGAGTTAGCGGAGTACGGATATCGTGAGAGATTGCATTGAGCATCTGTACACGGTTCTTGGTGGTGAGCAGTAGCCGTTTCTCGCTATGACGCTGCTTCAATCGAGTCTCTTGCTCTTGAGTGATACGCCGATGGGTAAGATGGAAAAAGAGTAGTGATCCCAGAATAAGGAGCAGTAGAGGTGCTGCAGAAAGTTGTAGTAGTGGAATTGTTGTCGAAATGGTCATCAGAAAAGGTTGGCTAATGGATTCCAGTTTGATCTTGTAATGCAGGGCTCTACTCAGCCAGCTGTCTGTGTCAGAGTTCTGGTTTGGTGAGGTATCACACAGCAGTTCAGAGATACGGTTTCCGGGGTCATAGAGGGAGAGAGAGGCACGGCTCATGTTGTTTTTGGGTAAGATGTAATTGGGGTCGATTAACAGTGCGATATGAATTTCAGTGTACCAAGGGAAAATTTCGTCCTCGAAGGAGAGGGGGCGCCTAGCTTGACTGACCAAGAAGTAGTGATTTTTTCCATTGAAGAGGTAGGGGTGAGAGCTCAATGGGTGATTATCTTTGGTTGCTTGCATGGTTTTTAGCAGAGGGGGGATAGATTGAGCGTCTTTCCCCAGCAAATTACCGCTCTCGTCGGCTCTGGCATAGTAGAAGAGGATGGGAGAGGTTAGCTCAAAGTCTGTGGGGTCATCAGGTAGTGAGAAGTCGGTAGTCTGATATTTTTGGTACTGTTTGATCAACTCCTCCTCTTCATCATGAGGCAAGGTTGGAAGCAGTAAAACGGCGCGGATCTGTGGATGGTGTTGGATTAATGAGTCAGCCACTGATTGAATACGCTCCTGCAAAAAAAGGTCGGAGGGCCCAACCAGCTCAGAGAGTGTCTCTAGGATTACTTCATTGGCTTGAATACGGTGCTGTGCTGCGACCTGAGTCTGTTGGACTAGCTGAAAGAAGGCACCTCTATTATCATGGTACTGTGACGAAGTGACCCAGAATAGTGCAGTCAGTATCAGGGCTGACCAAAGTAGCAGCGGGCCACGATAAGCTTGAAGTGGAATTTTTTTCCAAAACTCAAAAGCCGGCATCTTGGGGCTCCTGCTGTTTGTTCTGTTGAATACTGACGATGCGCTCAGCCTCTCTGGCCCGTAAGGTCATCTGGTCATAGGTGGCCAGAGTGGCTTTGCGGTTACGCTCTAATGCAGATGCCATCTTGTGCAGGTCTTGAGAGAGCTCTCCCAGTTCACCTCGGGAGGGTAGCGGCTGTTTTGGTGGGGAGAAGTCGCCAGCGGCAATTAGTTTCATCGCACTGCGCAGTGCTGAGAAGACTTGAGTGAAGCGGTTAGAGAGGATCAAAACCAATAGTAGTGTCAGCAGTAGTGCGGCGGTACCTACCCAGAGTGCTTGTTGAATGATCTGTTGGCGGAGTTGGATCATGGGTTCTGGGGAGAGGGTGATAACAGCGGAGCCTAATGGGGGGGGCTTTGTGTGAAGAGAGTCGACCTCATCCATAGCAACCACTGTGGAGTGAATGGTGGCAGTGAATGTGAGCTTGGGTTCATCTCCACTCAAGAGAGGGGTGGTTACCTCCCCAACCCGCTCCAAAAGATGGAGGCTGTTATTGTAGACTTCGATAAGCTGAATATTGGGGTGAGCTACACTATTTTGTAGCTGTTGATGCAGTGATCTCATATCACCCGAGAAGATCGCAAATTCACAGCTGGGGGCGATGAGGTTGGCCAACATCTGCCCCTGTTGGTGGTAAGCGCTAGTCAGGTTTTCCAAGCTGGTATAGACGGTATTTAGTGTTAGTGCAATCCAGATAAAAAATGCGGGGATACTACTGAGAAAAATAATTTGGTAGCGAAAGGGCCAGTTGCTCATGACTATTCGTCCTCTAGCTCTTGTAGTTGTTGTGTCAATTTTGAGGGGTGGGTCAGTCTGAATCCAAGAGATTGGGCTACCCTATTATTGATACTGACCGAGAAGTGTCTACTGTGGCGTGGCGGTTGTAGTGGATGGTTTTCCCCATGATTTTGGTAGTACTGAATCCAGTCTAGGCTCTCTTTGATCAGCTCAGTGGCAGAGCTGTGGACGCCCATAATACAGCCTGCAGTCACTAGTGCTTGAGTATGGCAGATGAGTGGCTTTTGTTGGCGATAACTAGAGAGCAGAATGTTCCTGATGCTATCTGGGTTGAATAGTTTAGGGTCGTGATGAGTTAGAAGAGCATCAACTTTGGGAAGTAGGGTGTTGAGGGCTTGGCGTAGCTGTGGTGCAGGTTGCTGAATCACGATAGGAGAGGAGATAGAGGGGAGTGTATGAGGTTGTGTAGTTAATAATCCTAAATGATGAATGCTGGGGGTGGCAATTTTAGTTAAGGTGATAAGCCGTTGTAGCGGCTGCTCTCGAAAAATTGCAGAGATGGGTGATACTGCTCTCTTTTCAGTGGCAGCTTGAAACTCATTCTGTGTAATCAGTAGTGCCAGTATGGGCGTCTTTTTCTGTATGGTGAGCGCGCTGTTCAGTGCTTTGGGGCCGATGGTTATCTGTAGAGGAAGGTGCAGCTGTAGCTGTTGCTGTTCTATTTTGGAGTGTAGGATGTTGGAGAATTGTTGATGGACAGGTGTGTCGTCTGCATTGATGGTAATGGTTGCACATGCGCCCGTCAGGTTGAGCTCAACCAGCAGTAGTAAGAGTAGAAGTGGAACGTGCATGGAAGGTAGAAGAGTTACCAGTCACTTCGTAAGGTTACGGTGTAGCTGCTTTTCCCATGGTTGCTATTGGTGTTGTTGAACTCAGTGGTATTGCCTATATGGTGTTTGAGTAGTAGTTGTAGGGTGGTCTCTGATGAGAGCTTCTGCTGTAGTGAGAGGTCGATACGGCGGAATGGTGAAGTGTAGTCGGTAGCTGTATCACTACAGCCGTTCGGTTCAGTGGCGTAGTCGAGATAACCGCAGAGTGGACTGGTGTAGGTGAAGCTCAGAGAGCCTTGTTGAGTGCTATTAAAACGGTGAGTGTAGAAGAGTGAGGTGATATCTCTGGGGCTGGAGTTTGAGAGATCGGGGTTATTGCTGTTATAGCTAAAGATATGAGCATAGCTGATATCAAGGGAGCTGTTGGTCGAAGGTTTCCAGTGTCCCTCAAACTCTATGCCGTTGATCTCAGCCCAATCGAGATTGCTATGGGTGAATGGATATCGGGCGCTAATGGGGGCGCCATCTGCATCTTTGAGAGTCAGTGCCGTTAAATTAGAGAGCTGCTCCTGATAGAGTTTGATATCACCGCTGCTGTTTTGTTGTGGTAACTGAAAGTGCCACCCCAGTTCATGAGCTGTGATCTCTTCTGGCTCTAGCAGATGGTTGGCTTTATTGATTTCGCTTAGCCTTGAGGAGGCAATAGCTACTTTTGTCGCTGTGTCTGGGTCTGTCCAGTAGGCAAACTGCTCCAATAGATCAGGAGAACGGATGGCCTTGCTGTAGCTAGCCCTCAATGTATGGCTACTGTTGAGGTGGTAGTTAAGTGCAACTCTAGGGGAAAATGCACTGATATTGCCCACATCCTCATGGTCCCACATGACCCCACTGTGGATCAGTAGTGGGGGGAGTGGTCTCCATTCCAAGTTTCCATAGAGTTGATGGCTGTTCTTTCTATAGGTTTGGTTGTCGCCAAAATAGGTGGGAGCCTTCACACGGTCATGACGGATAGAGCCGCCAGAGACGCTGCGTAGCTGCTCAGAGTGGGTTTTGTTGTATTGAAGGTCGAGGTGATAGCGCTCCTCATCCCAGTTGATATCTTTGTTATTTCCCCACTCCTGTTTGACTTGGCGCTGTTGATGGTATGCGGTTAACTGCAGTTGATCATTCAGGTTGAGGTCATGTGTCCAGCCTATATTCTGATAGTGGTTGCTCCACCTCCCCTCTGTTGGACCGGTGAGAGTGCTATCCTCTTTGTCTCCGCTTTTATAGCCCAGATCTAGATCCAGTTGGTCGCTGGGGGATGCACTGTACTCTCCCCGAATGTTCAATAAATGTAGGTCCTGTCCATCCCGCTTCTGACTTGTGTCGAAGCCAGCGTCTTCTGCGTACTTCATGGAGAGCCGATAGTTCAGTTGCCCATAAGTGTCACTGTGGCGGAACCCCATCTCCCGCTGTTGCTGGCTACCTGTTGAGAGGGTGAGCAGCTGTGTGGTGTCTGCAGGGTTGCGGGTGATGATGTTGATCACCCCCATAAAGGCATTGGTGCCGTGTGAGACAGTAGAGGGGGAGCGAACCACCTCAATACGTTCAATATCCTCAATCAGCAGGGGAATATCGGTCCAGAGCACCCTGGAAAACCCACTCTGGTAGATAGAGCGACCATCAATCAATACCTGAAGGTGTCTGGAGTTGCTATTGCCTGCGGTGTCCAGACCATGGTATTTGACCTGTGGAAGCAGGCCGTTGGAGTAGACCACAAACATACCGGGAACCAGTCGGAATAGTTCGGCAATGGAGCGGATGCCGCTGGCTTCAATTTTCTTGCGACCAATGATGGTGACTGCAGCAGGAGATTCATCAATCGGTTGGACAATGCGAGAGGGGGTGAGTACCACCGGAACTGCATCCAGTTCATCTAGAGAGAGTCGCTCTTCTACGGTAACAGCAGCAGCTGAGGCAAGGGGAAGCAGTATGAAGAGTAAAAGTGAGGAAAGGGTCTGTTGGGTGTGTAGATTAGCTCTCGACATGTGTTTTGATTGGTGTGATTTTTGCGGTAAGAATATACCCTTCGTTACGCACGGTCTGAATGATCGAGCCGTTATGGTCCCCCAAACGGCTACGCAGGCGGCTGATCTGTACATCAATCGCTCGCGCAGAGACGGACATTGTTTTGCCGCCAATGCCCTCGGCTAGTTGGGTTCTTGAGAGTGGTTGGTTGTGGTTCTCTACAAACAGTGCAAGCATTTTGAATTCAGCACTGGTGAGTACAATCTTTTGGCGATCTTTGCGGATAATGGAACGCTCCGGCATGATTAACTTAATACCGCTAAATTTCAGGCTCTGTAGTCCCACCACCTCATTGCAGTTTGTCCGGCGCAGAATGGCGTGAATGCGAGCCAGTAGCTCTTCTGGTTCAAAAGGTTTGGTCAAATAGTCATCAGCACCCAGCTCTAAGCCATGGATGCGGTCATTGGTTTCAATGCGTGCAGAGAGCATCAGAATGGGGATGGCGCTCTCTTCGCGTAACCATTTTGCAATAGAGAAACCATCCTCTCCGGGTAGCATAATATCGAGAATAACAAGGTCGATGTTCTGTTTTTCCAGAAGCGCGCGAGCCTGTTTTCCATCTGCTGCAGTAGAGATGTTGATGAAACCGTTGGATGCGAGAAATTGGTGCAGAAGCTCCCGAATTTCTAAATCATCATCGACAATGAGCAGGTGTTGTTTGTGATCCATGGTTGAGGATTATATCGGATCAAAACAAGGGTGTAAGTTACAAAATGTTACAGAATAACATATTGAATGTTATAGTATTTTATCGAGTCTGATCTCAATTTCTTGTTGTTGTGGTGTGCGGGCAAGAAGAAATTCCCCCTGTTTTCGAGTGGTTAGGTCGATGGGGAGAAGCTGGTCGCTGGTAATAGATCCATCCTCCATCTCCCAGCGCAGTTGGAGTAGAGAGCGGTGCATAATAGCCAGTTCATACTCGCTATGGCGTGCGCAGGAGATAGGGATGTAGTCTGTCGACTTGGGTGGCATTACTGTAGCAGAAACTCCAGCAGGGCTTTCTGTGCGTGGAGGCGGTTCTCGGCCTCATCCCATACTACGCTCTGGTCGCCATCAATCACTTCGGCTGCGACCTCTTCACCGCGGTGAGCGGGGAGGCAGTGCATAAACAGGGCATCCTTTTTGGCGTGGCTCATCAATGCTGTGTTGACTTGGTAGTTCTGGAAAACATCGTTGCGTGTGTCACTCTCTTCCTCTTGCCCCATACTGGCCCAGACATCAGTCACAATCAGGTCAGCATCTTGGGCGGCGGCAACGGGATCATGCATCAAGGTAATATTTGATGCAGTTTGGGCGACCATCTCAGCCTTTGGCTCATACCCCTCTGGGGTGGCGATATTGAGGTGGAAGCCAAAGCGTAGTGCAGCATTCATGTAAGAGTGGCACATGTTGTTGCCATCCCCGATCCAGGCAACGGTTTTTCCTCGAATAGAACCACGATGCTCAACATAGGTCTGTACATCAGCCAGAAGTTGGCAAGGGTGATAGTCATCAGTCAGTGCGTTAATCACTGGAGCTGAGGAGTATTTGGCAAAGCGCTCTACATTCTCATGGGCGAAGGTGCGGATCATCACTACATCGACCATACTGGAGAGGACGCGAGCGCTGTCTTCAATCGGCTCACCGCGCCCCAGTTGGGTGTCGCGTGAGGAGAGGAAGATGGCGCTACCGCCGAACTGGGCCATGCCAGCCTCAAAGGAGACGCGGGTGCGAGTGGATGACTTCTCGAAGATCATCCCCAGTACCCGGTTCTTCATCGGCTCGTAGCTCTCACCTTCACGGCGCATGCGCTTCAGCTCAATTGCACGCTGGATCAGCTGCTCCAGCTCCTCACTACTCAGATCGAGTAGCGTCAAAAAATGTCGTGTGCTCATGATGGCTGCTCCTCACTCCAGCGCTCAATCAGTTGGCTGACCTGAGATACAATCTGGTCGGCCTCGTCATTACTTAAGATCAGTGGGGGTAACAGGCGTACAACACGCTCTGCAGTCACATTGATCAGTAATTTCTGTTTTAGTGCATCAGCCACTAGGGAGGCACAGGGGTGCTTCAGCTCGATGCCAACCATTAGACCGTGGTTACGGATCTCACAGAGTTGTGGGTTCTCCTTTAGCGCAGTTGAGAGCCCCTGTTGGATACGCTCCCCCAACTCTGCGGCACGTTTGACTAATCCCTCTTTTTCAATGGTGTCGAGTACAGCCAGAGCGGTACGGGTCACAAGGGGGTTGCCACCAAAGGTGGAGCCATGCATGCCGGGTTGAAATAGTGTTGCCGCCTCTTCTTGGGCCAGACAGGCACCAATCGGTAGGCCATTGCCCAGCCCCTTGGCTAGGGTCATGACATCAGGCTGGAGTGCTTCGTGCTGAAAACCAAACCACTGCCCAGTACGTCCAATACCGGTCTGGATCTCATCTAGAATCATCAACCACCCCTGTTGGTCGCACAAGGTGCGGATGCCAGAGAGGTATCCTGAGTCAGGGATTTGTACTCCACCCTCTCCCTGTACGGGTTCTACCATGATTGCAACCACCTCTTTAGAGTGGGTAGCGATTTCCTCCAAAGCGCTCAGGTCATTGTAAGGGGCGCGAATAAAACCGGAGACCAATGGTTCAAACCCAGCCTGGACTTTACGGTTTCCGGTAGCGCTCAAGGTGGCCAAGGTGCGGCCATGGAAACTGCTTTTAACCACAATGATTGATGGGTTATCGATCCCTTTATTGTGACCATAGAGTCGTGCCAACTTGATTGCTGCCTCATTGGCTTCAGCGCCGGAGTTACTGAAGAAGACATTCTCCATCCCAGAGAGTTCGCAGAGCCGGTCTGCCAGTTTCTGCTGCTGTGGAATGCCGTAGAGGTTGGAGGTATGCAGCAGGGTACCCGCCTGCTCACAGATCGCGGCAGTCACTGCTGGGTGGCTGTGCCCCAGACCACAAACGGCGATGCCGCTGAGTGCGTCTAGGTAGCGTTCGCCAGCCTCATCTTCAAGCCAGGCTCCACTCCCTTTAACAAAGGAGACGGGAAGACGCCCATAGGTGGGCATGATGGTGTTACTCATATATTTTTCACTTTATCTACAAAATAAAAAAAGGCAGCCTCAAAAAAGTAGTGCTGCCGATCAAATAGACCGGATATTGTACCGCCTGTTTTTGGTTTCGCAAGTTTGGGGAAAACTCCCCGAAAACTCCCTTCCAAAAAAGAGGGGCTATGGTATCCTCTGTAGATATTAATAAATGGCAATATGTTGTTTTCACTGAAGGTTAAGGATTCAAGTTGATGCGCAAGATCAAGATGATAGAGGTGGCTCCGGGAATTAGTTGGATTGAGGTCCCAGAGGTTGATTTGCGTGTGCTTTGCGGCTGCCCAGCCGATAGTGTGAAACACTTGATGAAGCGTGGCTTGATCGTTCCCAGTGAGCTGGATGGGGTGAAGTTTGAGTTGGGTCCCAACGCCATCCTACTCTCGGATGTGCTACTGCAGAATGGAGAGTTTTCCAGTCTGGCAGAGTTTCCCGTGCTGCAGATGCTCTATCGCCAAGGGATGATTCTTCCGGGGCATCCGAATAACAATGGTCAGAAGCCGCTACTGGTTGGTTCGCGTGATCAGGTAGAGGCGCAGATGCAGTATATCTACCGAGGCAACTATGGGCTGGTCTCAAAGCAGGAGATCATGGATGCGGAGGTCGATGAGGCAACAGCGGATGAGTTGATGGCGATGAAACTGCGTTTTGCCTTTGGCGCGATTCGTCCAACAGAAGAGCTGTTAGATACCCGTGTGGTAGAAGCTGATGAGACTGTTGAGGTGCTGAATGGGGTAACGGTGCGCCGCTTGCAACAGAATCGCTTTGAGTTCAGCTACCAAGGTGAGACCGCCTCTGTGGATCTGAACCTGCCTTCAGGGCAGGGATATGAAGTCCCTTATCCGCTTGATTTCCATAATATCAAGCGCGGTTACTTCTCCGTGCTCCATTCAGGGCAGGGAGATGGATGGGACCCTAAGCGCCCCAGTATGTCCTCAATCTTGATGTTCCAAGGAAAGGTCTATCTGATCGATGTGGGCCCCAATGTGCATGAGAATCTGGAGGCGTTGGGAATCAGTTTGAATGAGATTCATGGACTGTTCCATACCCACAGTCATGATGATCACTTTGCTGGGTTGGCTACATTGGCCCGTTCTGGGCACCGTATTGAGTACTATGCAACACCACTGGTGCGTGCTTCGGTAACCAAAAAACTGTGTGCACTGCTCTCTGTGGAGGAGTCATTTTTCGGAAAATGTTTCAACGTCAATGATATGGTGATTGATGAGTGGAACAATGTTGATGGTATGGAGGTGCGTCCCATCTTCTCCCCTCACCCCGTTGAAACTACGATTATGCGCTTCCGTTCACTGTGGGAAGATGGCTATCATACCTATGCTCACTATGCGGATATTGCGGCATTTAGTGTGCTAGATGGGATGTTGGAAAATGAGAAGACAGCGGGACTCAAGGCCGAGACTATTGAGAAGGTAAAGCAGGACTATCTGGAGCCGGCCAATACCAAGAAGATTGATGTTGGTGGTGGCATGATTCATGGTGATATTGAAGATTTTGCAGATGACAAATCAGATCGTATCATCCTTTCTCACTCAGCAACCCCCTATACCGATCGTCAGAAAGAGATCGGCTCGGGCGCCCCATTTGGTGCCATCGACAATCTGATTCCGGTCTACCAGAACTATGCATGGCGTTTTGCTATTGAGTATCTGCAGTCCTACTTCCCCTCTGCATCCGATTACTACATGCGTATTCTGCTTAATAATAAGGTGGAGTTGTTTAACCCTGAGTCCATTATTCTCAAGGAGGGGGCGCTCAATAATGAAATTTTCCTCACCTTGACCGGTAATGTGGAGATGTTGAGTGCCGATGAGGGGGTCAACTGTACCCTCTATGCCGGTACCTTCATTGGTGAGCACTCGGGGTTACATAAAAAACCATCCCCCTACACCTACCGTACCACCAACTTCGTGCAGGCGTTGCGTATCCCCAGTTCACTCTTTGCGGTCTTTGTGAAACAGAATGACCTTTATGAAGAGATGGAGTTGATGGAGGTGCGGCGTGAACTGTTGAACCGCATGCCATTGTTTAGTGAAGCGATCTCCTACTCCTTAAAGAACAAGATCTCTCATGAGATGGAGGCCCGCAAGATCGCTGTGGGTGATCTGATTAGTGACGACGAAGATGCGCTCTATATTGTCTCGTCTGGTGTGTTGAAAGCAGCAGGTTCTGAAGTTCAGCTGGGAGTGGCCGATTACTTTGGTGAAGAGCGCTCTATTTTGGAGCGCGATCCAGCAGCGGTACGTCAGTATGAGGTGGTCGAAGAGGGTGAACTCTATCTGATTCCTGGGGAGCTGGTGCGTGAGATCCCCATTCTGCTATGGAAGGTGATGGAGGGGCTGGAAAAACAGTCCTAAGATTTCCCAGTACTCCGACAACCTTGTTTTGAGACGGTAGCGTTCGCGACTTTATGGATGCGATAGAGCTTACAATTTTTTCCAGCAGAATAGAGGCGGTGTGTGATGAGATGGGCGCTGTATTGCGCCGATCCGCATTTTCGCCCAATATCCGAGACCGTTTGGACTACTCCTGCGCTATCTTTGATGCAGCGGGTGAGTTGTCTGCTCAGGCTGCTCACATTCCGGTCCATCTGGGCAGTATGGCCTTCGCCATGCGGGAGATTGTCTCTCGTATGGAGTGGCATGCCGGAGATTTGGTGATTGTTAATGACCCCTTTATGGGTGGAACACATCTGCCGGATGTCACCATGATCTCCCCCCTGTTGGTCGAAGAGCAGCTGCTTGGCTTTGTGGTGAATCGAGCCCACCATGCCGATATTGGTGCTAAAAGCCCAGGCTCTATGCCGATCTCCTCAAGCCTAGAGGAGGAGGGGGTGGTGATCCCCCCCACCTATCTGCTTAAGGCCGGGGAGATTCAGAAAGATTTTTACCAGCAGCTGCTCTCTCAGCTGCGTAATCCTGAGTTATCTCAAGGGGACTTTGAGGCGCAGATCAGTGCCAATCGGGCGGGTGTGCAGCGTCTGCAGCAGTGGATTGCAGAGCAGGGTGTGGAGGGTTATCAAGAGGGGTTAGAGGCGCTGAATCGATATGCGGAACAGTTGGCGGCAGAGTCACTGCGAGCCATTCCAGAGGGGTGTTACCGCTTCGAGGATGTGATGGATGATGATGGGCAAGGGAATCACTCTCTGCCGATTCAGGTATCTATTGTAGTTGAGCAGGGGCGTGTAATGGTTGATTTTAGTGGTACTGCAGCGCAGACTGCCGGGAATATCAACTGCCCACTCTCAGTTGCTGCGGCTGCGGTCTACTATGTATTCCGTGCCCTGATGCCAGCGCAGACACCGGCTGCTGCGGGTAGCTTCCGCGCAATCTCCATTCAAGCCACTAAAGGGTCATTGCTTCATGCTCGCCGTCCTGCAGCGGTTGCCGCGGGTAATGTGGAGACCAGCAGCCGGATTGTGGATGTGGTGATGGGAGCGCTGGCGCAGGCCATTCCCCAGCAGATGGCGGCGGCCAGTCAAGGCTCAATGAATAACCTGGCGATGGGCGGGCGTGTAGGCGGCCACCATTGGGACTATTATGAGACCATTGGTGGTGGAATGGGGGCGAGCCAGAGAGGCTTTGGACTCTCTGCAGTGCAGACCCATATGACCAATACTCTCAATACGCCGATAGAGGTGCTGGAGATGAGTGCGCCGCTACGGGTGACTGAATACAGCCTACGTCGAGGCTCTGGTGGGAAAGGTGAGCACTGTGGTGGTGATGGAGTTGTTCGAGGGTTCCACTTTCTACAGGAGAGTAGCGTGACACTGTTGACGGAACGTAGACTGCATCGCCCTTGGGGGGGGAGTGGTGGTGAGGCTGGCCTGTCAGGAGAAAATTGGCTGGATAACCTAAGGCTCTCCTCAAAATGCACGGTTCAAGTAAAGGCGGGCCAACAGTTGACGATAAATACTCCAGGTGGTGGTGGCTTCGGTACTGCCACATTAAAGAAGAATTAGAATAAATAATTGAGAGACAATCATGGCGGCAACGTTAAAGAAATATTCAGCGAATGAAGAGGTCTTCAAGCAAGGAGTGCGTGGAGAGTGGGCTGGCGTTATTCGGCAAGGTTCGGTTGAAGTCTATATTGAGCAGAAAGATGGTGAGCGCTTGGTGTTGGCTGAGCTGGGCAAGGGAGAAGTTTTTGGTGAGTTGGCTATTCTCTCTGCCGATGATAAGCGTAGTGCAACAATTCGGGCCAAGGAGTACACCGAGATTATGCAGGTGACTCGAAAAGATGTGAACATGATGCTGGGTAAAAGCCCGCCAATCATGCGTGCAATTGTTATTAGCCTGATTCGACGAATGCAGAGAATGTTGCAAGAGAAGACGAATTAATGGAGAGGGGGGTCGCTAAGGTGGCTTCCCTTTTTTGCTGTTCTATTTTGGAATGGTTTTTTATAACTATCTGTATGTAAAAAGATTTTTGCTGTGGCATGGTTTATGCTTTATGGTTCACCGTATAGGAAGCGTCAAGAAAACATCGATGGTATTGAGGGATGGTGTTGAGGCGCAGCAACATAATTAAACAGAGGGTGTAGTGTTATGTCGTTAGGAACATTATTTGGTATTTTGGGTGGCTTCGGAATCTTTTTCGGGGCCATTCTCAGTAGTACGGATAATCCCGCCGTGTTCGTGGATCTTCCGAGTTTGGCTATTGTGTGTGGTGGTGCGATTGCAGGTGCCTATATGTCCTTCCAGCCCATTTATGTGAACCGTGCCTTTGGAGCCATGGTCTCTCAGTTTCAGGCCAGTACGGTAACTTTCTTTACCCTGTTGGGAGATGTAGAGCGGATGATTGGCTGGGCCAAGGTAGTACAGACCCAGGGAGTCGTTGCGCTGGAGCAAGAGATGGGTGGGGATACTACCGATGCCTTTCTTGCAGTAGGTGGAAAATTTGTCCTCTCTAATTACAAGGGAGAGGAGTTGCGTGAACTGTTGGAGACTGCAAACGCCACCTCATTTCAGCGAAATACCCTTCAAGTGGCTGTGTTGAAGAAGATGTCTACCCTTTCACCAGCTTACGGAATGATCGGAACACTGGTGGGGTTGGTGCTGATGTTGGGTAATATGGGTGGTGACCCTGCGGCACTCGGTGCTGGTATGGCGGTTGCGATGTTGACGACCCTTTACGGAGTGATTTTTGCACAGATGATCTTTTTGCCAGCAGCTGAGAAGTTGCAGCAGAAAGAGGAGATGATCCGTTTTCGTAATATGTTGCTGGTTGAAGGTTTTATTATGTTGGCAGATCAGAAGCCGGGGCGTGAAATTCAAGACAGGCTCAATAGCTATCTGGCTCCAGCGGCCTGGTTTGACGTGGCTGACTAGTCAGTAGCGAATGAATAGAGTGACGGACTCAATATAATGGCTAAAAAATGTCCAGAATGTGAGGTATGTGAAGATCCTGATGAGCTGATGGGAACATTTGCGGATATGATGTCTCTGCTCATGGCCTTCTTTGTGATGCTGCTTGCAACAGCACACTGGGACCCCATTAAATTTGGTCAGGTATCGGAGGGGATGAAGGACGCTTTTGCCCGTATTGCAGTCCCAGCCATTCATGAGTCTCCGGTTGGTGAGAGTGCTGAAGAGAAAGAGTCAAAGAAGAAAAAAGATGCCGCTGCAAAGGCGATGGATGCAGTCAAAGATATGGTCTCCGAGCGTGGTGTTGAAGAGTTTGTTAAGGTCAAGGAGACACCGGGAGGGTTTGAGCTTGAGCTGGCGAATAACTCCCTCTTTACCAGTGGCTCGGCCACACTGCAGCGCACCATTAAACCGGTATTGACTCAGCTGGCCCAAACCATTGCAGCTGTGGATGGGGCGCAGATGGAGGTGCAGGGGCATACCGATGACGACCCTATCCACACCGCAAAATTCCCCTCCAACTGGGAGCTCTCCTCAGTACGTGCAATCAATGTGCTGAAATTTATGACAGATCATGGGATGGATGCAAAGCGGGTCAAGGCCGCAGCTTTTGCAGACTCCAAGCCCAAGGTGCCTAATCGAAACAAGAGAGGTAAACCGATTAAGGCAAATCAGGCAGAAAATCGTCGTGTTATCATTAAGGTAGATAAGCAGGTCAAGTTTGAAGAAGATGATGAAAATGCACCCGCATGGAAGGGGCGAGTCAAAGTTAAGAGTGGAAAGCGTGTAGATAAAAAGAAGAAGCGGAAGAAGAAAAAGAAGAAGAGTAAAAAGAAGGATAGTTAAGGTGTTTTTATAATGAGGTTATCAAGTATGAAACGTAGGCGTGGTGTTCTGTTTACAGCGCTTGTGACACTGCTGCTGATGGGGGGGGCGGTGGTCGACTCAACCTCATGGGCGGCTTCCCCTAAAGATGTGAAAAAGGCGAAAAAAAAGAAGGTCTGTAAAGGGTGTGACCTCAGCGGAGCAGTCTTTATTAAGGCCAACCTAGGGCGTAAAAACTTCTCTAAGTCGAACATGAAGAAAGCGGATCTCAGTAATGCAACACTGAAGATGGCCATACTCAATAAAGTGATGCTTGCGGGGGCAACTCTAACGGGCGCGAATATGAATGGGGTCACGGGCAAAGGGGTGAAAGGGTATGGGCTTAACTTCTCCAAGGTTGACCTCTCCTACTCTAACTTCAGCAAGGCAGACTTTGCAGCAGCAGATTTTCGTGGAGCCAAAGTGAAAGGGGTGGATTTCTCTGGTGCCGATTTGAGTTGGACCGATTTTAGAGGTGTAGATCTCGGAAGTTCAAACCTTGCAGGAGCCAATGTTGATGGGGCAGATTTTACAGGAGCCAAACTGGGGGCTGTAAAGGGGAAGCGTAAGGCAAAGAAGACTTTGTTTGCTAAAGGGTGGAAGTAGATGTGGGGATGAGGTGGAGCATAAAAAAACCTCAGTTATTACACTGAGGTTTTTTATGGTTCAGCTAAAACAGCAGTTTATGAGAGCTTGAACTCGGTGCTGCTGGCTAGCGGGTTTTGAAAGATAATGCCATGGTTGTGGCGGCCAATCTCCAACTTCTCATAGAGGAAATCGAAGATCTCATCTGCGCGATCCTCCACAACCACTACCGCCAGCGTCTCGGACTCCATGTCATTGCCAGCAATCTGGAACAGACTACTACGTCCACCATAGACATTGGCGCTGTTGATCTGCTTCTCATCCTTGAGCGCGGTGATGGCTGCAACACCCTCCCCCTTAGGGATCAGACAGGTGATCAGTTTATTGTTGGTTTCAATATTCATTGATGCGCCTCGGTTATGAGAGTTTTTCGACCAGTTCGGCTGGAATATATGTGGCTGCCTTGTCGAGAGGAGTGGTGTACATAATTCCCATTCCCGGGGTGTCCAGCTCGCCAGCTAAGTACATCTGCTCGAAGATCAGCTCCTGCTGCTCGGTAGAGACAATCACCTGAATAATCTCCTTGTCGACCTCAACTGCAACACCGAGAATCCCCATACGCTCACGAATTCCGCTGCCCTTCGCAAAGTTAACCGTAGCACCCTGTGCTCCGGCCTCTTGAGCGGCTTTGATGATGGCGTCCGCGTTGCCACGCTGCACGATGCAGGTAATCAATGAAACGTCGGTAAGGTAAGTAATATTACGAGCACTCATGCGCTTTCTCCTGTTACAGCTGCTTGTGTTAAATCATTTTCTTGTTGTTCTGCACGGCGGGCCTGGAACTGAACCCAGAGGCCCACGGTCATGACAGAGAGGATCGGGCCAATTGAGGCCGTGGAGAGGATGCCGAAGCCATCCACTGCATCTACTGCATTACCAAAACCCAACCCCATGGCCAGTACCAGAGGTACGGTTACTGGGCCGGTGGTCACGCCAGCGCTATCCCAGGCTACGTTCACGAACTCCTCAGTGGAGAAGTAGGTGAGGACGATACCGAGCAGGTAAGCGGGGATCAACAGATTTGCAATTGGAATGTCGTAGATGATCTTGGCAACACCCACGGCGATACCAGTGGCTACGCCGAAGGCAACGGCATACATCAGCGTACTCTTTTTGAAGGCACCATTGGTCAGAGTCTCTACGGTCATACCTAAGGCATTCAGAGCAGGCTCTGCCAAGGTTGCGCCAAAACCAAGCAACCAAGCAAAGATCAGTGCCACTGCAATACCTGTGGCGTAGTCATAGAGTGGAGAGTTCTCTACGCTAGAGAGTTCAGAGAATGCTGCAGGTACTAGGCCTCCAGACTGCCCTCCAAGCTTCGCTAGACCATAGCTTAGGCCGATGCTGAAGATGATCATACCGGTTACAGCGAGGAAGATACCGTAGAAAACGATGCCGGGCTGACTGATCTTATCCTTGAGCACCACCATCAGTACGATGAAGAGGAAGATGACCAGAGGAATGATCGCACGAAAACCACCAATCACCTCAGCCATTGGCGTCTGCTCATACCATTGTGGTACAGAGGCTGCTGCCGCTGCTGCGTTCGCTTGTGCTGTCTGGATAATGACATCCACAGGAGTGGTTGATGCCACGAAGAGGGTCAGGACCAATACCGCAAAGACTGGGAAGAGTGAGGCCAAGGTCACAATGCCGAACCCAGAGAGAGAGGAGTCACCCTTGCCAGAGGCAGAGGCGATACCGATACCCAAAGAGAGTACCAGAGGCACCGTTACTGGGCCTGTGGTTACTGCGCCACAGTCCCAAGCTAGCCCCAATACGGCGGCCAAATCTGGGTCAGTCATCATGTAACTGGTAAGTAGCAGGGTGGGAGCCAGTGCCATATAGATCATCGGCTTCAGGCTCCAGCCACGCAGGAAGCGCAGTGCGCCGAGTACTGCGGCCAAGCCAACGCCTGCACCTACCATCAGCACCAATACACCCGCCCAGTCATTCAATAGTGTGAATAGGTACGGAGCTTTAGTGACATCTACGCTCGCACCTACGGCCTGTAGTGCGCCAATTGCAGGTTCTGCAAAGGTTACGCCGATACCGAGCAGGAAGGCGATCAGCAATACCACCGGGAGCGGTGATTTTTTGGGTAGACCGTTTCCGATAATTTCACCAAAGGGCATCAGCCCCAGTTTCAATCCTTCCATGAAGAGCATCAGACCGATGATTACGGCACTCAACCCCATGGTGATGACCCAAGAGTCTTGTACGTTTTCCCGTAGCATCAGAATCTGGAAGAGTGCCAGATAGAGCCCCAGAGGTACCACAGCCTGTACCTGCTCCATGATGCGAACGCTGATATAGGGTTTTAGCAGACGGTAGATATCTACAGGGGTAAAACTGAGCTTTTTGGGTTTTATGGGGATCAGCTGCCCATCGGAATCACGCTCCGGTGTGGGGGTGAGCTGGTTATAGTTGATCTCATTGTGCTGGACGGATACCTTGCTCAGATAGTCGCCAAACCGGATTTGACTTGCCATGAACGCTTCCTATAGTTATTTGATGTTTGTCAGCATAGACCTTGTAACCATAGGGTGACTTTATGTTTAGGTCAACTTTTTTTCTAGCTACATCATGAGCTTATAACGAAATATATAAAAACTTAGAGAAAAGTGCGCAATGTTGTTTTTCCTTTCTCCTTATACTGTACCTTAATCGCAAACAGGGTATAGTTTAGAGAGCAGAGAGACTGCGTTTTTTCCTCTTCTGAGGGTGTGAATGAGAGATGATCCATGTTTAGAGCGATATCGAAAATTTCGAAAATTGTTTTCCTTCTACTGTGTAGTGTAGTTGTTATCAGTGGGGAGGCAGTGGCTTCACCTGAAGCGGCGGCTGTAGAGGCAAAGCTGAGTATCGAGCAGTACAATAAAAAAGCATTTTCTGTTGCATTCAAGCATATGGCGAAGGCTGCCCAACTGGCTCCAGCCAATGAAGATTACCTCATTGATGCGGCGATTTTGGGGGAGTTGGCTGGCAGTAAACCGGTGCAGTTGATCTCCTACTATCATCGCGCGACCAAGTTGGCCTCTAAACGTAAGGATTACGAGGCTGTTCAAGTCTATAACCGCAAGGTTTCCAAACTGGCAGAGGTGATGCCCGCTTGGGTTGGTGAAAAACGGGCCGCAGCGGTTGGGGAGAAGAGCGCTTTGCCTGAGGCTTGGCAATCCGGTTTCGATCAGCTCAGTGCCTTTGTGCAGCAGAAGAAGTTTACCGAGGGGGTAGAAGAGGGGGAGCGGGTTCTGACTATTGCAGAGGCGCAGTTGGGTAAATTGCACCCCTCTACACTGGAGACCCGTAAAAAATATGCCTATGCGCTGTTCTCGGCGGATGCTGCAGAAGAGGCCTTCAAAGAGCTGCAGCAGGCAGAAGAGGATGCAGTTGCTGCAATGGGTGAGCAACATCCAGATACACAGGCGGTGCAGATGCTGATCGGGCAGTTGCAGCAGGAAAAGGGCAACCATCAGGCAGCGGCAGATGTTTATCGCAGGGCTGTTGCGGGGTTCAGCGAGTCATTAGGTGCCGGTCACCCCTCGACGCTGGATGCAGGACAGCGTTTGGCTACGCTGGAAGAGTTGCGAGGTCAGTATACAGAGGCAGCACAGGCGCTGTTTATCAGCTGTGTCGCTGCCGACAAGACATTGGGTAACCTCCATATTGATACCGGTGAGTGTTATCGCCGTCTGGGGTTGATGAATTTCCGTCAAGGGGATTTTGTAAAAGCCCGTTTCGCCTATGGCAAGTCCTCCAAAATCCTTAAAGGGGTTGCGGGTAAAGGCCACCCATCTTGGGTCCAGACACAGATTTACCGAGCAGATTTGGCGCGATCCAATGCCGAATATGAGGAGGCAGAGGATATTCTCAGTAGTGTGACCGAGTCTGAAGAGTCACCTAAGAATCTGAAATTTGAGGCCAAAGGGGTTTTGGCGCAGCTGTTTGAAGATCAAGGGCTCTATCCAAAGGCAGAAGTGACCACCCAAGAGATTCTTGATTACGAGACCGAGACGCTGGGCGAGACCCACCCCAATGCGATCACCAGTTTGAATAATCTGGCGGGCTTGCAGCGAAAGCAGTCTCGTTTTATTGAGGCGGAGAAGGGATATGAGCTGGCACTGAAGCGTTTTCAAGAGACTTTGGGCAAGAAGCACCCCTCTACCCTCGCAGTGATGAATAATCTGGCGCTCACCTTAGAGACCCAAGGGCTCTATGATCGGGCTGAGCCGCTCTACCGAAAGGCGCTCAAGACCTCGAAGAGTGTGTTGGGAGAGGTCCACCCAACCACCATCGCCAATATGAATAACCTGGCGATGTTGTATGAGAGTCAGGGTACCTTCGATAAATCCGAGCCACTCTATAAAGAGACCATTGACCTGTTGGCAGGCGAGAGAGGGGAAGAGCACCCGGATACCATCGCGGTGAAGAATAACCTTGGATACCTTTATCTACTGCAAGAGCGCAATGATGATGCGGTGGAACTTTTCGAAGAGGTGGTTCTGGTCTGGGAAGAGATCTTGGGTGAGCGTCACCAGAAATATATGAAGGGGTTGAATAACCTAGGGCGGGTCAACCATAACCTAGGTGAGTTGGAGACGGCAGAGGAGATGATCGCCCAAGCGCTTGAGTTGAGAGTCGAGGTGATGGGTGAAAACCATATGGATACCCTGCGTTCACAGCATGACCTCGGTAAGCTCTATATCGATATGGATCGTCTGGACGAGTCACTTGAACTGCTACAGAAAACGCTAAAACAAGCCGAGGAGAATTTGGGTGAGCAGCACCCTTACACCTTTGAAACGCTCAATACACTGGCAATCCTGCAGTTGAAGATGGAGGATATCGAAGGGGCCTTCAGCACACAGCAGACCATCTTTGAGCGTCGTAACATCTTCCTTGACCAGATGCTCTGGGCCACCAGTGAAAATGCACGTGAAGGGTATATTCGTCTCCACCGTCCAGAACTTTACCGCTACATGAATATGGTCTCTGTACTGGAGCCGGAAGAGGCGGGTCGCGAGTTGATGCGTATCAGCTTGTTACGTAAGGGGATGCTGCTACAGGTGGCCTCTCAGATCCATCAAGTCGCCAAGATGTCCGATGATCCGGCGCTGACGTCTATCAGTGATGGGCTGATGGATGCCCGTAAGGCGTTGGCTGCATTGACGCTCTCTGGGCCTACAGAGGGTACCGCCACCTCCTTTCTGGAGAAGACCCATGGGTTAAAAGAGGAGATTAGTGAGCTTGAGGGTGAGTTGGGGCGCGCCAGTATCCGTTTCCGTGAGGCAGCAGAAGATATCTCGTTGGCGAGACTGGAGGAGTACATCCCAGAGGACTCTGCACTGGTCGATTATCTGATCTTCCGCGATGCAGAAAATGTCAGCAAACTGCAGGTGGCGATCCTCAAAAAAGAGGAGGGCGAGGTCTCCTATGAACACTATCTCTATGAAGATCTGGCAGCGATCAATGAAGGGATTGAGATATTGCGAGAGATAATTCAGGATGAGTTTGTCGGCGAAGATGAGCTGTTAGAGGTCGGCATGGAGGTCTATGGGCAGATTTGGGCGCCGATTAAGGAACGTATTGGTGAAATTCAAAATGTCTATGTGGTACCGGATGGTATGCTCAATATCCTGCCGTTTAATGCGATGGTGAATGAAGATGAGTCCTATCTACTCTCTGCGATCGATCTGCATAGTATCTCCTCCAGCCGCAACCTGATCCCCTCGAATATCCCTGTGGCGCGGGGTGGCTATATGATTATGGCAGGACCCGACTATGATACCGATGAAGTGATCGGCAAGAGTGTGCTGGCAGCAATCAATGGTAAACGTTCTGCAGCAGCCAATAACCAGGCGATGCGTGGTATGTCCCATGGTATGCGCGGGCTCAGCTTCTCACCTCTGCCGGGTGCGGAAGAGGAGGGGCGTCTGATCGAGGAGCAGATATCGGCCTCAGGAGATCAGAAGCGCGCTGATCTCACGCAGTTAATTCAGAAGAAGGCGGCGCAAGAGGGGTTATTGCGCACCATGGAACCACCAGAGGTGCTACATATCTCCACCCATGGTTTCTTCCTTAAAGCGAATGAAAAGTTGAAGAAGCGCTTAAGTAAATTGACCCGTGGTGGTGATGTGAATGTTCCACCCCCTGGAGATAATCCACTGATGCGTGCAGGGCTGGCCTTTGCGGGGTTGAATGCCAATGCCAAGCTGCTGGGTGAGATTGATGGTGACAATGATGGCGTATTGACCGCGCTGGAGGTGTTGGGGCTGAATTTGACCGGTACACGGTTGGCGATTCTCTCTGCTTGTGAGACTGGTCTGGGCGAAATTCATGAAGGGGAAGGTGTATATGGTCTGCGCCGCTCCTTTCAGGAAGCGGGTGCGGGTGCGGTTGTAAACTCCCTATGGGAGGTAAGTGATGCAGGTACACAGGCGTTAATGACAGGACTCTATCAGCGTGTATTGGAGGGTGAGGATGTTCACTCTGCACTGCGCAATACGCAGATAGAGATGGTTGAATCAGGCGAGTGGGCACACCCTTATATTTGGTCCGCTTTCTTTATGGTAGAGGGAGCGATAGGGGCTGACTCTGAGGGATAGTTGGACTATAGTGTGGTGAAACGGCGGTTATTTTTGATTTTTATAAGTTTTGTATATGATGAAGGAGTAGTGAAATGAACAGATGGGTAAAAATATTAGCCACAAGCGCATTGTCTGTGTTGCTAGTGGTACAGGGCGATCTGGTTTTGGCAAAGGGCAAAAAGAGCAAGAAGGGCGCCCCTGTCACCATGATTATGAATGTCGATGGGCAGATTGAGTACACTAAAAACGGCAAGAAGTGGAAGAAGGTAAAGCGTAATAAATTCCTCTTCCCTGGCTATCAGATCCGTACCGGTGCAAACGGTAAGGGGACCTTCCTCAATCAGAAATCCGGTATGTCTCGCGAACTGAGTGCAAATACTGTAGTTGAGATCACTGCTGAGGGTGCGAATGCAACCACAGGCGCACTTTCTGAGCCCGTTAAGGGGAGTGGTAACCTGGTCGCAAGTCTGGGCAACCGCTTTAAGAAAGGTCAGAAATATACCACCGTACGCCGTGGCCTGAAGATCAAGTTGGGTGCAGCAAGTCATAGCAAGCGTGCTCCTTACAAACTCTCCAGTGCATGGCCAGAGCTGGTTTGGGATAATGTGATTGAGAACCCAGTGGTGAAGAAGGCGTCGAAGATTACGGCAGAGAACTATGCAGAGTTCAGCTACCGTGTAACCATTGATGATCAGGCAACTATTGTTCCAGCACCTCAAGGTATGCTGGTGGTTCGTCATGCTGTAGCCGGTATGGAGTCTGGAAAGCATAAGTACAAAGTAGAGCTGTTGAAGAATGGCGAGCTGGCATCCGAGAAGGTGAAGAGAGCGAGCACCTTTATCTGGGTAGATGATGCTGATCAGGAAGCGATCTTGGCCAGAAAAGCGGCTAGAGGTGGTGATGAGCTGCTAGAGGCGATCTCTCTGGATAATGATGGCATGAAGGTCGGTGCTTTGGATGTCTACAGCCAGTTCTTTGCTACAAATCTGGACGAGATTGATATGCGTCCACAGATGCTGGAGCATATCCGTGGCCTTAAGTTGGGAGAGCTGCTCTCTCACGAAGGCGAGCTGTACCAGAAGCTGAAGAAGGAAGACGAGGAGAGTTAATCCCCCTCTGAAACTGGCAATACCCTGCAGGCGACACACGGTTGTGTGGTCTGCAGGGTTTTTTGCTATCTATCCAGATCGCTTTTCTATAGGTACCCTATAAGAAGTTTGAGAGTTATCTGGTTAGATAATAAGGAAACTCCAACCCCATCTGAGCGTATAAATAGGAGTAACCTGATGGTAACTATTCAGCTTACCCCTGAAATCCACCATTTCGGAGTTAGAAAACAACATTCGATAATAATCGAGGAGTGGTTATAGATGAAAAAAGTACTGGGTCGTTACGATATATTGATCACCATTGCGCTGTTCTTGGCAATGATTCCTGCGGAGTACAATGAGAGCTTTGCCATGCTGGAGGAGCAGACACTTTCCGCCAGGCAAATATTGAGAATGTCCTATGGGGATCAAGAGCAGACCTCTTTCTCAAAGGATGAAATTGTCATCCTCAACATGGATGAGTCATTTTTTGATGAGTATCGCAGTTTCCCACTGCGTCGTACCGATATCGCAACGATGGCCAGTGCGCTTCACAATCTGGGGGCAAAAGTAATTGCACTTGACGTTCTGTTGGATTTTCCAAGCTCTTATGGAGAAGATGAAGCGGCAGCAAAACTGTTGAAAGAGACGGGTAGCTCTATGTTGGTTTCGCAGGCTAAGATCAATGCCGATGATGTCGCAACGGGAATGAATTACCCTACCGAGGCTTATCGTGGTTCTGCAAAAAGTGGTTATACCAATATCACCTCTTCCAGTTCAATTATCACCAGTCTCTCCAAATTGCGGATCAGAGAGGACACGATAGAGATGGAGGATGGCTGGCCGTTTGCGGTACAGGCACTGGCAATGTACTACGAGGCTGAACCCGCCTTTATTGAAGAGGATGGGCAGAAATACCTGACGATTGGAGAGCTGAGAGTTCCCCTGGATCACCATAATCAATTTCATATTGACTTCCCTGCGTTGACCACAGGAGCTACTTTTCTAAATCAGACAGATGCCTCTATCAGCGCTATGGAGGTGCTGCGCCCCTATTTGCCTTATCTCTTTGAGGGTGAAGAAGACCCAGAAGAGGCACAAGAAGAGGCGTTAGAAGAGCTGGAGGATCTCTCTTTCCTGTTTGAAGGAAAAATTGTGGTGATTGGGGACACCTCAGAAGTTTCTCATGATTGGTTCGATACCCCAGTGGGTATGGTTTATGGTGTGGAGATCATTGCAGATGCAATCCACACGATGATGAGAGGTACACCACTACAGCCAGCAACTCAGAATCAGGAGTTTGTGGTGTTGATGGCGGTAATGATCGTGATGGTAATGATCAGCTTTATCTCTACGCCATCCATCAGCTTTGTGTTAACCGCGCTGCTGGTTACGGGATACTCTTATACTGTCGGTAAGCTCTATATCGATCAGGGGCTGGTCTTCTCCATGAGCTATGTATTGACAGCAGCATTCCTCTCCTATCTGGTGATTAACTTGCGCCACTATCTGCAAGAGCGTGATCAGAAAGGGTTTGTAACCGCAGCCTTTGGTCAGTACCTCTCTCCAGATGTGGTAGACGCACTGGTGAAGGATCCATCCAAAATGTCCCTGGGTGGTGAGAGCCGTGAGATGACCGCCTTCTTCTCGGATGTGGCGAGCTTCTCTACCATCTCTGAGAAATTGACTCCCGGAGAGTTGGTTGGGCTACTTAATGAGTACCTCACAGCCATGTGTGACATCATTGCCGAAAGTGGCGGTACCATCGATAAGTTTGAGGGTGATGCGATTATTGGTTTCTGGGGAGCGCCTCTGGAGCAGCCGGATCATGCGGTACGTGCCTGCTACAGTATTATCGATCAGCAAAAATTCCTAGTGCCATTCCGTCAGGAGCAGATTGACAAGGGGTGGTTGCCGGTAGAGTTTACGGTGCGTATGGGTGTCAATACAGGAATGATGATTGTCGGGAATATGGGCTCCTCACAGCGTATGGACTATACCATGATGGGGGACGCAGTAAATCTGGCGGCCCGCCTAGAAGGCGCTAATAAATTCTACAAGAACCACCAGATGATCTCTCAATCGACCTATGAGCAGGCCAAGGATTTTATCGATACCCGAGAGCTGGATACGATTCGAGTGGTGGGTAAAAATGAGCCGGTGACCGTTTATGATGTGATTGATCGCAAGAATCAGACCTCAGGGGTGATGGCCGATGTGGTGCCAATCTACCTACAAGGGCTACAGAAGTACAAGGAGCTGGACTTTGTTGGTGCACAGCAACTGTTCCGTAAGGCGCTCACCGTGCTGGAGACCGATGGTCCATCCATCACCTATGTGGATCGCTGTCAGCACTTTATCGACAACCCTCCAGCAGATGATTGGGATCGAGTCTGGACCCACACCGAGAAGGGTTAATGATGAATCGTTGTGTAAGTTTGTGCAGTGAAAATCCCCTCCCCCAAGCAGGGGGAGGGTTAGGCTGGGGGTTGAATAGCCCCAATGGCTAAAACCAGCTACGAAGAGTGGGCCAAGGTATCGAGTAATCGCATCCGCCCACTTAACCACCTGCTGCTGTTGTCGGTGATAGCCATCGTAGCGATTGCCATCTACTGGGCAAGCTGGGCGGTGCTGGATGAGGTCACGCGTGGTGAGGGGCGGGTGATCCCCTCCTCTCAGATACAGGTAATCCAGAATCTTGAGGGGGGGATTGTCGAAGAGATCCTGGTTAAAGAGGGCGAAGTGGTTGAGAAGGGGCAGGTGATGATCCGCCTCTCAGGTACCCAGTTCACCTCCGAGGTGAAACAGAATCGGCTGGAGTCGCTCTATCTGCAGGCCAAGATTGCCCGCCTAGAGGCAGAGGTCGGGGGTCACCCCTATCAGGCTCCACAAATGGTGCTAGACGAGCACCCCGACTTTGCCAACAGCGAGGCAGCCAC
>JABGQL010000028.1:0-7024 GCA_018648825.1 Gammaproteobacteria bacterium | reverse complement strand
TGAAGTCTGAGTATGAGTCAAACCAGAATGCCATTCCCCGTATTGAGAGCACGATTTCAGAGATTGAGCGCAAGGTCGAGGGGGAGCGCCGCTCCTTTATTGCGCAGGCCTCTCAAGAGTTGAGTGAAACCAAGGCGATGCTCTCCCGTACACAGGAGCAGCAGAGCGGCTTGAATGACCGTCTTGAGCGTACCGATATTCGCTCCCCAGTCTATGGTGAGGTGAAACGGATCAAGGTGAGTACCGTCGGTGGTGTGATCCAGCCTGGTATGGAGATTATGGAGGTGGTGCCGCTCAATGATCAGCTGTTGATTGAGGCGCGTATCCGTCCGGCAGATATCGGCTTTTTGCGTCCAGACCAGAAAGCGATGGTGAAATTTACCGCCTATGATCCGACCATTTACGGTGGCATTCCAGCTCAACTGGAGCAGATCAGTGCGGATACCATTGTCGATGAGAAGGGAGAGCGCTACTATCGGGTGCGCCTGCGCACCGAGAAAAATGCACTGGGAACCGAGGAGAACCCGCTGCCGATCATCACCGGCATGACGGCAACCGTTGAGCTACTTACCGGACAGAAAACTGTGTTAGATTACCTATTGAAACCGATTCTAAAGGCGCAACAGAATGCACTGCGTGAGCGCTAATCACATCCTGTTGTTTGTCGATAAGATGCTGATTAGGCAACTCTAAGATTCTCCTCATTTTTACCCTATTGCATTGGAAAAGAGCAAAACTACTATAGACTGACCACCTTATGAGTGCCGAGCAGAAAAAGAAAAAACTAACGGTCCTGAATCGTGAACTGGAGATTGAGGTCGCTCACCTGAAGCAGACCATCACTATCCTGCGCGATAATCTGGAGCGTGGCGAGGTGAGCAAGGAGGAGGCGGTGCAGATGGTGCGCACTGCAGCCAATAAGGAGAGCCACCAGTTCAAAACCATGATCCAGTCGCTGCGTGAGGAGATGGAGCGACAGAAGGGGATCGAAGAGGAGCGGGTGCAGAAGGCGGTCTCTGCCGCCAACAAAGAGACCCACCAGTTCCGCAATATGGTGCAGTCACTGCGTGATGAGCTGGAGCGGCAGAAAGAGAAAGAGCAAGAGCGTATTCAGAAGGCGGTCTCTGCCAGCAATAAAGAGATTGCCCAGTTCAAGAGCATGATTCAGTCGCTACGTGATGAGATGGAGCGGCAGAAGGGGATTGAAGAGGAGCGGGTGCAGAAGGCGGTCTCCGCAGCCAACAAAGAGACCCACCAGTTCCGCAATATGGTGCAGTCACTGCGTGATGAGCTGGAGCGCCAGAAAGAGAAAGAGCAAGAGCGTATTCAGAAGGCGGTCTCTGCGGGTAATAAAGAGATTGCTCAATTCAAGAGCATGATTCAGTCGTTGCGTGACGAGACGGAGCGCCAGAAACAGCTGGAGCAGGAGCGCATCCAGAAGGCGGTCTCTGCAGGCAATAAAGAGATTAAACAGCATATGGCCACCATTGGCCGTCTGCGTGAGGAGCTGGAGCGCGGTAAGGCGCTCTGCGAGGATAAGGTGCAGGCGGAACGTCGCGCACTCAACAATGATGTAGTACAGCTACAGCAGACAATTATGACACTTCGGAACAAGCTGGAGGAATATGATGAGCTATGATTCAAGCCTAGACGATCGCTTTGACAAACGGGAGCACTTCCTAGAGATGCTGCTCAAGGTGACCAACGATCTGGCAACCAGTAAGAGTCTGGATGATGCGCTGGGGCGGCTGGTCAACCTGACCACCTCTACCATCAACGCAGAGCGAGGCACCATATTCCTCAACGATGCCAGTACCGGAGAACTCTACTCCCGTATTGCACAGGGCAGCTTCGTTCGAGAGATTCGCATTCTCAACACCAAAGGTATTGCGGGTTGGGCCTTCAGCAATGATGACGGTGTAGTGATCAATGATGCCTACTCAGATGACCGCTTCGACAAATCGGTGGATATGCGCACCGGCTTCCGTACCAAGAGCATTCTCTGTGCGCCACTGCGTACCCCGAACGGGGAGACCATCGGTGTATCGCAGATCCTGAATAAGGTGGATGGTGAGTTTACCCAGCAAGACCTCGGCCTACTGGAGGCGATGACCACCCAAGCAGCGGTGGCGATTCAGGGTAATGTGATCGTAGAGCAGATCGAGTCCTCGCGTAAACAGGAGCTGGAGTTCCTCGACGTGGTTTCCCAGATCTCCTCCGAGATTGAGTTGAGCCCGTTGTTGGCCAAGATCATGACCACCATCACCACCATGTTGGATGCGGACCGTTCGACGCTATTCATCAATGATGAGTCGACCAATGAACTCTATACTGAGGTGGGTGAGGGGCTGGGCAAGAAGGATGTGATTCGCTTCCCTAACCATATGGGTATCGCTGGTGCGGTATTCAAGAGCGGCGAGGTGATGAATATCCCTTATGCTTATGCGGATCTCCGTTTTAACCCCACTTTTGATAAACAGACAGGCTACTTTACCCGCTCGGTACTCTGTGTGCCGGTTATCAACAAAGATGGCAAGGTGATTGGTGTCAGTCAGGTACTGAATAAACATGGCGGTGTTTTCACCGACGAGGATGAGAAGCGACTCAAGGCGTTTACCTCACAGATCTCCATCGGCATTGAGAATGCAAAACTCTTCGCCGATGTACAGAACACCATGAACTACAACGAGAGCATCCTCTCCTCAATGAGTAATGGTGTGATCACCATTAACGAAGAGGGGAAGATCGCCACCTGTAACAGCTCCAGTATCGATATGATGAAGATCTATCGTGTAGATGAGGTGATTGGTCAGAATGCGATTGAGTTCTTTGGTGGCGATAACCAGTGGCTTGCGGATAAGCTGGAAGCGGTGGAGGATATTGATATCCTGCCAGACCGCGAGTTGACCTTTGGTGATGAGACGGTCTCCCTCAATATTACCCTGTTGCCACTGAAGGGGAGTGAGGGTGAGGATCTTGGTTCGATGATTATGTTGGAGGACATCAGTAACGAGAAGCGGATGAAATCCACTATGTCACGTTACATGGACCCCGCCTTGGCCGATCAGCTGCTGGATGATGGAAGCCAAGAAGATATCATGGGCGGTAAGCAGGGCGTGGGTACGGTACTCTTCTCAGATATCCGTAGCTTTACCACTATTACCGAAGAGCTGGGTGCGCAAGGTACCGTTAAGTTGCTCAATGAGTACTTTGAGGTGATGGTGGATGTGATCACTGGAGAGGGCGGTATGCTGGATAAATTTATCGGTGATGCCATTATGGCCATCTTCGGTACCCCAGTCCCTCATGAAGATGATCCAGACCGTGGTGTGCGTGCGGCCATTAAGATGATGACCGATCTCAAGATTTTCAACGCCAAACGTGCCTCCGAGGGCAAACCGCCGATCGATCATGGTATGGGTGTTAATACCGATGCCATTGTCTCCGGTAATATCGGCTCATCCAAGCGGATGGACTACACCGTAATCGGGGATGGTGTGAACACAGCAGCGCGTCTGGAGAGTGCTTGTAAGCAATACGGTGCCCACATTCTGGTCAGTAACTATACGCTAGATGCCTGCAAGGGTACCTACCGTACTCGTAATATAGATAACGTGATCGTCAAGGGCAAGACTGAGCCAGTTGGTGTATTCGAGGTGCTTGACTACCATGATGATGAGTCGTTCCCCAATATGATCGATGCGGTGGGGCTCTTCAATAACGGTGTCAAGTACTGGAACGAGGCCAACTGGGATGCGGCGATTGGACAGTTCCAAGAGGCGCTCAAATGTTACGATAAGGATAAGCCTTCGCAGATGTATATTGAGCGTTGTGAGCACATGAAAGAGAACCCACCGGAAGGGGATTGGGATGGTGTCTGGGTGCTCACCTCTAAGTAGAGGAAACAGTGGCTACACCATGAAGTACATAAAGAGCATGAAGTGTTAAAAGGCAATAGCAAGCTGGCTAACCAAATTTTAGGAGCGGCGATCGCTGTTCATAAAGAGTTGGGGCCTGGTTTGCTGGAGTCAGCCTATCAACACTGTTTGGCTCATGAGTTTACGTTAAGAAAAATTGAATTTATGGCTGAATATCCGTTGCCTGTTCACTATAAAGAGATAGAGCTGGAGTGCGGTTATCGACTTGATTTTCTGGTTGAAGATCAAATTGTGTTAGAGCTGAAGAGTGTAGAGAGTGTGCAAGGTATTCATCAGGCGCAACTACTGACCTATATGAGGCTTGCAGAGAAGCAGCATGGTTTTTTAATCAACTTCAATGTTGAATTATTAAAGCAGGGGATCAAGAGTTTTGTGCTGTAAGCCGTACCTTCATGTTCTCCATGCGCTTCATGGTGTAATCTTTTATAGTTCGGTCTGTTCACTAAGCCAAAGTAAAGCGTTATAACGGAGAGTATTGTAATGAACCCAAAAGACCATTTAGAAAAGGCGATTGAGATTAATCCAGAGTTTTCGGATGCCCGTTTTCAATTGGCTCTGCTCTACATCGCAGATGGTGAAGATGATCATGCTCAACCCCATCTAGAGAAGGTCATTGAGCTGGTTCCAGAACATGCCGAAGCCTTCCGTTATTTGGGTTTAGTGCTGCAACGCGCCAAACAGTACGATGAGTCTCGCGAACGTTTCCAGCAGTCTATTGAGCTTGATCCAGAAAAAGCGATCACCTACTCTAATATCGCCTCTCTTTTTGTGGAGATGGGGCAGACCGAAGAGGCCAAATACAATCTCATTCAGTCGATTGAGCTAGACAGTAACTATGCCCCTGCCTACTACAACTTCGCACGTCTGCTGATTGCGCCAGAGGAGTTTGAAGAGGCAAGAAAGAACTACATTACCGCAATCGATATCGACCCCAACTATCGTGAGGCGCACTACTATCTCGCCAAACTGTTTGCTACAGGGCGTAAGAGTACGACCGATGGTACACCGCTATTAGAGCCAGAGCGTGACGAGGCCGAGAACCTGTTGCGCAGAGTGATAGAGATCGATCCCGCATTCGCCAAGGCTTACTACAACTTAGGTTTGTTGCTGCAACATAAAGGGGACCGAGCCGAAGCACGTACCATGTTGGAGAAGTCGATTGAGCTAGATGTCGGTTATGCCAAGGCCTACTTCCGTCTAGCGATGCTACTGGTCGAACTGGAAGAGCCTGCGTTGGCACTGGAGAACTTTAAAAAAGCGATCGAATGCTATCCTGATGATGAGCAGACCTATTATCAACTGGCAATGCTACAGTACAGCCAGAAGGATCTCCCAACTGCGCGAGAATACTTCCTCAAAACCATTGAGATCAAACCCGACTTCGCCGAGGCCCACTACAACCTCGCACGCCTACTGGAAGAAGAGGGTGAAGATGAAGAGGCCCGCAGCCACTACAACCGTACCGTAGAGATTAGCGAAGAGCACGCCTTAGGCCATTACCACCTAGGGTTGCTACTCGAACGTCACGACGAGTTGGTTGAAGCGAAGAGTAATTTTGAAAAGGCGATAGCCATCGACCCCAATTTCGCCGATGCCTACTACCAACTCGCCCGATTGCTACGTGACCCAGAAGAGTATGACTCTGCAAGAAAATACTACACCGTAGCCATCGATATCGATCCACGTCATGCAATGGCCCATTATGAGCTGGCTAAACTGTTGGGTGGAGGGTTTCGAGTGGCTGAAGATGGTACCCCAGAGACCAAACCAGACCTGGATGGAGCGGTCAACCAATTCACCAAGGCGATCAATATCAACCCTAAATTCCCCAACGCCTACTTCCATTTGGCACTGGTGCTGGAAGATAAAAGAGACTACCGCAAGGCGCAAATGTCGTTAGAGACCGCAATCAAATTCAACCCCCAGTATGCAGAGGCACACTACAGACTGGCCCTGTTGCTACCAAAATTGCAGTCATAGCAGCAGCGCTGCTCTCAGCCCCCTCCCCCTTGCAGGGGGAGGGCCGGGGAGGGGGTAGAGTACACAATTACCATAAATCTCCCCCAGCAATTCCCATTTTTAATTTTAAGTTGCGCGGCCTCGTTGCCCCAATTTCCTCACCCTATCAGGGGGAGGGCTAGGGTAGGGGTTAAGTCTCTGATTGTACGCCATATCCCCATCTCACCCTTCCCCCTCAAAGGGGAAGAGGCCAAAAACAGAGCCACAATTAGAATCGCCACAAAACCCATCATCCCAATTGGTCTTCCCGTCCTTTTTGACTATAATCAAGAGTGCCGAGAGGTTCGGCTTTATCGTTAGATAAGCGTCAGTTACAGGTGGAGATCAAAAACAATGGCCATTCAAACTCAACTCAATGATCGATCAGTCGATACAGCAGCCTTTGCAGCCGCTGTAGCAACGGTCGAAGAGAATAGTGTCACTATTCTCTCCCCTGATCTATTGTTGAAAGGAGAGTATGTCCAAAATGGGGATGACCTGATTATCCGCGGTGACCTTGGCGAAGAGATCACTGTTGAAGGGTACTTCTCCGGTGATACCCCCCCGGTGCTAGAGACGACTGCTGGAGCGATGCTCCACCCCGATACCGTCCAAAAATTATTGATTAACACTGACTCGATTGATGTTGCAGGTCCCGCAGGCAGCATCTCCATCCCCGGCCTGTTGGGTGACCCCATCGGCACCATCGATGAGATGGGTGGTGATGTCACCGCAAAAGGTGCGGATGGTGTTACCCGTACCCTCCAAGAGGGGGATCCGATCTACCAAAACGATCTGGTTGAGACCGTTGGGCGCTCCTACGCCAACCTGAGAATGGTTGATGGCACCAGCTTCCAGCTCGGAAAAGAGACCCGCGCCATTATCGAAAACTACAGCTACACCCCGGGTGTAGAGAGCGGGCAATTTGAGGCAACTGTCGTTAGCGGCTTCTTTCGTTACGCCAGTGGATCACTCGGTGGTCTGGATAAAGGCACCCATACCACCATCAAAACCCCAACCGCACAGATTGGTGTGCGTGGTTCAGAAATGGAGGGTGTAGTGGAGTCCGATGGCTCCAGTACCTTTGT
>JABGQL010000045.1 GCA_018648825.1 Gammaproteobacteria bacterium | reverse complement strand
CCGCCAATATAGAGAAAACAGACTCCCCATAAATCGATCTTGCAGGAGAGGTGCGCCCAGAGTCTGGGCAAACAGAGAAATACCGACAATTACTATGCGATTGAACGGAAATCCAGAGTAACACCTCAGATAAGTTCTCTTGCTGCGGTCAAATAACAGCCACATTGAGTCGCTGGGCGCGGTGAGGTCGGTCTATATGGAGATTTGGGCAGTGCTTCATGGTATCCAGTAGCTAGCCGAACCTAGTATCCTATAGAGTTGAGGGAAAGAGGTAGCTAGGTGTGGGGGCTACTGGTGGCAGAGCGACCAGAGCTGCCTCAGAGCCACCCTAGAGGCGGGTTATCTCACGGCTGTAGATGACTCATAGCTGTCGTCAGGGATTGATGTGTTGGTTCGTGCAATGCGAGCTTTGCTGCCTCTGACGCAGCCTTGATGATGGGGCTTTTTTTAGTGGGACCTGACGAATAGCGACCTCTAAAAGATTCAGTGAAGTATAGGTTATCAGTCAAGAAAATGATTTCACACAGATAGCATACAGGATCGCTGCCTGTGTAACATTATGTAACATAAGGTAATATTGTGTAATATATTTAAAGCTATCTCATATTGTGCCGATCTTGTTTGTATCTCATATGAAATCTTTTGGATCTGGTGTGGCAGCCCCCCCTAAGCGCCTATGAGAATAAGAAATAAAAAGCCGTGACAAGAAACGGCAAAACAATAAGAGAGACAGAAGATGTTAGGCAATTACACAAACAATCAGAAGTGCACCATACGCTGTAGCTATGCTTCCAGTGCCGCTGAGTCGTTGCTCAAATTAATTACTTTGCTATCTCTCTCATTAAGCTGTGTATGGGAGAGGGGCTATGCTGATAGGTACTAGCACACACCTCGCTCTTCATGCTCAGCGATCAATCTTTGATGCACAGCAAGAGATAAAATCATCTTCAGAAAAGATGTCTAGTGGTATCCGTATCAATCGTGCAGCAGATGATGCTGCTGGGCTATCTATTGCTGACGGCATGTACAGTCAAGTGGTCAGTAACATGGCTGCATCAAGAAATGCCAACGGTGCCATTTCAACTGCACAAATTGCAGACGGAGGCATCGAAGAGCTGACTTCAATGGTTCAACGTCTAAGGGAGCTGGCAGTACAAGCAGCAAGTGATACCTATAATACTAGCAATAGAACCTCATTTCAGGTGGAGGCAAATCAACTACTGACTGAAATCTCATCAATTACAGATAGCACTCAGATGAACTCCTCAAAGTTGCTTGATGGTACTTTTAACTCGGATTTTGTGATTGGGGCTGATGGTCAAACAGCCAACCTTGCAATAAAAGGATTGGATGCCATTGACCTAGGTTTGGTTGATGACACTGCAGATATCATCAAAGCAGAATTTTCTAACTTCTCAAACATTGTGGGTCAAACAATAAATTTCACAATAGAAGGGGTCCCTGTTTCATTCGCTGCTGCTGGTACAGCTAACCAGCCTGCTAATGCTGCAGCTCTGAAAAACTCATTGGATACACAAAGTGGAGCATTGAGTGCGGTGGGCATCAGCTATGCCTTGAATAGTGCAGGTACAGGGATTGAGTTAACCATGAATAGCGCTGCTGGCGGTGAGACTATAGATATTGATAACTACTCAATCACGCAAGACCTGTTGGCAATGGAAGCCTCTGGCGTTATCACATCAGTTCAGGCGACCAATGGTGATTTTGAGTCTGGATTAACGGGCTGGAATGTGAATAACAGCTTTACTGGGTTGCCTGGTGATACGCCTAATGGAATACCTACCCAAACTGCAGCAATAGATAGCACAACATCGTCTACTGGTAGCAGTTCACTGAAAATGGCAATTAACGGTGGTGTTACTGTTGGTTATGGTACTGCGCACGGTCCAGAGGTTACCAGTGATGTATTTTCCGCAAAGGCTGGAGATCTTCTTGCTGTTGACTGGAAGGCACTGGATAGCGGAGATGACTATGATATCTATGTCTACATTGAGAATGTGGATACAGGAGAGAAAGCACAGGTAGTTTATCAACGTGGCGACAACCAAGACTGGACATCGACCACTGCAACCATCCCTTATACTGGTGACAACCTTAGGTTCTCATTTCTAGCTGGTAGCTATGATGCTAGCGGTGGAAGGGCAATTGGTTCTACCCTTTATATCGATAACGCCCGTACACTCCCAATGCCTGATGCATCTTTCGATGTGATTGCCGGTTCAAATGAGCTGGGTTCAAAAATATTGTCTAGTGACAATGCAGATGCAGCAATAAGAAAAAGAAACGGGTATGACTTGGTGACAGCAGACTTAGCAATGCTCTCAATTAGTGCGTGTGATCACGCTCTGAATTTGCTGCATACAGAAAGATCAAGCATTGGTGCATTTCAGAATAGTATGGAGCATACAGTGGCTAACCTTTATATGATGACAGAGAATATATCTGCTTCTCGTTCTAGAATTGAGGATACAGACTATGCCAAGCAAAGTGCTAATTTGGCTAAAGCAAGCATTCTCAATCAGGCATCAACAACTATGCTTACCCAGGCAAATCAGCAGCAGCAACTTGTTATTCAGCTTCTCAAGGATGCGGCATAATTTCTCGAGTGTCTGTTAAGGATTGGTTGTGATACCTCCAGCCACCCAGTTAACCACCGGCTTAGAGGCGACTCCTATTAGCCGGTAGCGCCATCTGAACAATCTATACACAGGAGCAGCTTTCGCATGGGGACGTTAATTTCCAACCTGTAGAGCACTTGAGGGAGCTGTGCAGATCTTGCTATTTCCAACCACGTTTTGCAAATAGCCGAACCACCATTCAAAACCCACGCAGCAACTGAGGTCTCACCTCCCCTTCTCCACTCATCACCTGCTCAATCTGTTGCAGAAGACGCTCTCGGTCTCTCGGCAGATTCCCCGCCAGTGCAAGCGCATTTGAGGCGTGGTTGGATCGAAAGATAAGGGGCTTTGGAGGATCGATATGTTCAATCAGATACCGCTGCTCCTCCAGCATGGCAAGATCATCCTGCCACTGAAATGGCTCCCCAAACTTCCTCTCAAACTCCCCATAGATCTCCGGCTCCACCCCAAGCTGTAGCGTCGATAGATAACTCAGCGGCGCACTATTGATCACCTCAACCGTACCCTCGACATGCTCCTGCCAATACTGTTGACCACCCAACCCCAAAATCACCGTGGCAGACACCTTCATATTGGCATCATAGGCACGCTGCATCGCCTTGGTGATGCCACTGGGAGTGGCCCCCTTGGTGATCTTCTTCAAGATTTTACCCGCACCCGATTCGACCCCCAGATAGAGCAGAGTGAGCTTATGGGCCTTCAAACGTTCCAGCTCGGCAGCACTTTTGTGCAGAATATTGGAGGGGGTTGCGTAACAAGAGACTCGGGCCAATTTCGGAAAGCGTGCAGCCAGCCTCTCCAGAATAGCGATCAACTGCGCCGTAGGTAGCGCCAACGCATCACCATCGGCCAGAAATACCCGATGTGCACCGGGCCACTGTAGAGCAGCCTGCTCAATCTCTTGAAAAACCTCCTCCAGCGGACGTGCCTGGTACCGCTTCTCTCTATACATGGAGCAGAACGAGCACTGATTAAAACTACAGCCATAAGTCACCTGGATAATGAGATTACGCCCCTCACTCGGCGGGCGATAGAGCGGCATATCATAGTTCAACATGGTCTAGTGCTCCGGTTCATCTTGGAAATGGGGCATTAATCCCTTTTTGCAGTGACCAAGAAAAACGGGGTATTTACGCCCCTCTTTGTTGATCTTTGCTGCCGTTGTGAAATGGATATCATGAAAACCAGCCTGCTCCAATTGCTGCTGTAACACCGCTCTCTCAAACCCGTGGTGGTAGACACCCTCCACATCCAGCGGATGGAAATGCCCATCCTCATGATCAAGGTCTGCAAGCGCAACACTCCCGTTGGGAGCAAGGTGCTCAAAAAGGCGTTTCAGCAGGGCATCGGTATCTTGCACATGGTGCAGTGCCATAGCGCTGATGATCAAATCAAAACGCTCATTCAGCGGCTGGCTCAGAATATCCTGACACACTGAAACCACGTTATCGGTCTGCTCTGTTTTTTGCGCCAGTTTCTGAAGCATCGCATCCGAGATATCCACCGCCACCACCCGTTTTACCTTGGGTGCCACTTGAGTGCAGATCAAACCCGTACCCGCGCCAAAGTCCATCACCGACATCTCAGCCCCCATGCTGACCTGCTCCAACAACGCCTTGCCAATCTGCTCAGAGATCAACAGAGAGATCGGGCGGCTGTCCCACTCTTGGGCTTTCTCTTTAAATAAATCACTCATGATGAACTCCTGTTAATGAGGCTCTGGCCACATTGCTACTCGATCACTGCCTTGCGTCTGCACTCACCAGCATATTGACCTACTCCACGTTGGCAGAACCATTTTTTCGGTACTATACAGGGCAACGACAAAACCATGGGTAACAATACAGTGAAAAACCTGCTCTCCGGTAAGAGTGCTGATCTTGGCATAACCCCTGCGCTACTGCAGACTTGGACACGTACTGCACTCAGCACCCGCCAAGTAGACCCATATTGTTGCACCCCTTTCTGGCAACTGCCATTTCATGATGCCTTCCGCCCAGATCGCCGCTTGCTGATCAGAGAGTCCTCCAATAACCTCCTGCTTTTTGCCGAGAACAGAGTCTCTGCAGAAAACGTGGTGCTGACCCCCATCGAACAGAACTGGCTCTTCGGCTGCCCGCTGCTGGGGAAACAGTCGGTTGAGCTATTGGCGGATACAGTCGATGAGATCAGCAGACACTACCCCACCTTCCCACGCATTGTAATCAGCGGCATACGTCCCGGAGGGGTACTTGCGAAACGGCTGCTGAATACCTTCAGTACCGAGTTCCACCTTTTTCTGCTGCTGGAATCCTCCAGCACCCAGTGCAACGCTTCACTGGCGGGTGGATTCGATGGCTTCCTCAGTAGGCGCTCCAGCCGCCAGCGGCGCAAGCTGAAAAAACTGAACCAAAGTGCCACCGACCAAGGGATCGATTTCGAGCAGGTTGCCCCCACAACCAGAGAGGAGGCCGAGCAGACCTTCTCACGTATGCTCGCCATCGAACAGACCAGTTGGAAAGGGCTACAACAGTGTGGAATGGATCAGGAGCCAGCAACTTCGTTTTACAAGAACATGATCACTCGTCTTGCATCATCAAGGCGTGCTCGCACAATTTTCGCCCAGCATGAAGGGAACGACATTGGCTACATCTTTGGCGGCCTTGCCGGAAACCTCTACCGAGGTCAGCAGTTCAGTTATTCAGAGGCGTGGAAAAACGCATCAATTGGTAACCTGCTACAGATCGAGCAGATCCAGTGGCTCTGTGAGGAGCAGTGCAAACGCTACGATATGGGGCCTATTTCAGGGGAGAAGATGGCGTACAAACACCATTGGGCTGAGAGGCAGGGGCGACTCGAATCTTGGATGCTTGTCAAAAGGGGGCATTAGATATCACCCCAGCCCCCCGTCAGTACCTTGAACAAAATTATCGCTCCATCAAATCCAGCGTAGCCTGATAACTATCTCGACATAATGCCAAAAAATCACTATACCCCGTTACTGCGGGCCACACCCCAGTATCTCGATTGATCCCTCCAGTGTTGATCTGATAACGTGAAAGCAGACAAATATAGTCACCTCGGCGATGTTGATCAATCACCAGAGGTGGATACCCCGCACGTAGCAGAGGCAAATTCGAGAGCAGCCGCGCCAGTCGCCCATTCCCATCCCAAAATGGGTGGATATGGACAAAACCAATATGGAGCTTGGCATACGCCTCTATCGCCTGCTCACGCTCCAGATCCACTCCAGCCACCCCATTCAACTCACTCATCCACTGCGTCATCAGGCCATCCACATGGATTGGCTTTGCATACTCAATATAGACTGGATGGTCTTCATCATCCACGGCATTACAGCCATTAGGCTCTACCTTCCATCCACCATAGGGCTTATGGATATCCATCACCCGCTCCGTCTGTACCGCTCGATGCAACGCAAACAGATCCTCTCTAACAACTTCCCTGTTCGCAGCCACCAGTGAATAGATCAGGTCAATCGCCCGAGCATGACCAATCACCTCCTGGTGCTCTCTTAGCGGCTTGCCTGAGATCGTCAGGCCATACTCCAGGATATTGAAAGTATCCCCAAGCGTAAGCGTATTCCCTTCGATGGCTGTCGAGGCGTGTGTCCACAGATCACGGAGTTGATGAAGCAACGCCTGTTGACGATACTCAGGGACTGAATCAAGAAAGGTAAAATGGTGCTCTGCTGGAGGGCTTGAGACCCACTGATAACGTGTCGCCTTCCTCTTGCCAACTTTCTGAACCACCCCCTCCGCTTCCCAGGCCGAAAGCCATCGCCTCAAGGTTCTTGTAGTCACCTCTCCCTCAATCACCTCCAACAACTCATTCGATGAGAACGAGTCACCACTACCTTGCAAGGTTGAGCGAATGATCTGCTGTGCCGTTCGTTTTGCCATACGGACATTATACCGACAATACGGACATTATTGGTTATTTTTGCCCGATAAGACAAGAAACACACGCCTCATAATTTCTTGAACATGGGATACTTGCTGTAATGTTACGGCCTGTCCCTACAAGCCCTTCTTTTCAATAGATTGACATTGAAACTCCTGAAAACTATATTTGCACCATATCGCCACCTTTTGGAGCCTTTTATGTCCACCAGCATCAAACTGTCTGATGAGTTGATAGCAGAGGCACGCCGTTACGGCGCAGTCTATAGCCGCTCCACACCGAAACAAGTGGAGTACTGGTCAAAAATTGGCAAGATCGCCGAAGAGAATCCAGACCTCCCCTACTCTTTTATTCAAGAAATTCTCATTGCCAAAGAGGAGGTCAAAGATGGAGAGCTCTCAGCATATGCCTTTGGCGATAACCATCCATGAATGCTGTTGTTACTCCCCATTTAAAAAAGCCGTTAAAAAACTACACAACAATCAGAAGCGTGATCTCGACCATGCTGTACAGGCCATTATAGATACCCCCTCTATTGGCACCATGAAAGTTGGAGCTGACCCTGTGATTCTGACCTGTGATTACTAGTAAACCACAACTCTACCCAAATACTCGACCTTGGTGTTCACTAGATATTCACTACGTACAGCTCCAGAGCCTGATATACCCCAGACATCCCCTCTCCTCTCTAGATTTAGCTGAAAGTCACGTGAGATACTGCCAGTGCAGTTAATAAAGGGCTGAGAGGTGTAACCACTCCTGTCTCCATTGAGCATCCCTCCCTTTATCTTTCCGGTACAGGTGTCACCATTACTAATATGCATGTTTACATCCATAAAGCCATGACCAACATTAATCAATTCTCCGGTGAATTTTTCGGATGTTCCTTGAATATCCCCAGAAAACTTGAATAGGACTGCAGGTTCAATTGGTGCTGGACTACAGCCGGTGAGGGTTGCCACTGTCAGTAGCACTACATATGTTTTCATCATCATTCCCTATATATTAACGATTCCATCCTGATGGATCAATAGTCCCTTACGAACACTACACTTGATAGAAAATTTCAATTTCTCTAACCTATCCTTGTTACCAGCCCCAAAAGTCAAAAAAATCATTAAAATCGACTACTCGGCCGTAAGGTCCGCAGGGGGTCATCCGCGGGGGGGCAAACCTAACTTTGACACACAAGCAGCCGAGCATACATCACCTTGCTGGATGAGTATCCACCCACTCCCGCAGCACGGCATTAATCCGGGTCTGCCACCCTTTACCTTCTGCTTTGAAGCGCTCTATAATGTCGGGGTCTAACCGAATGCCTGTAAACACCTTGGGATTGGCTGATTTTGGTCTGCCCCCTTTGTTCTTCTTTGCTACCGCCTGCTGGATTGCTTCGGTCATATCCGGATTCTCAGGGTCATCGGCTACCGCCTTATAAGGCTGTTCCAGTGATTGGGTCACCCCCTGCTCCAGCATAGTGCGGATCTCTTCACTCGTTTTTTGTTCCAAACCACTCATGGTAGGCACTCCTTTCGCTTTTGGATGCGCTTCGCAGACTGATCAACCGCACTGCCTCATCCCATTCATAGAGCATAATGACATTATTGTATAAACATAAACCTTGATATTTAAGCGGTTTTTGTATTTACAATATCTATTGATATGGTTACCCATCATTTACAACAACACAACAACACCCCCTTATGCGGATTAACACCTTACTTGAAACCGGCATTCGCATACAACCCTTACCCATTTGGGAAGATGAGTGCAGCCACACTCAACAGTTCTCCAACCCCTACCTGCTTCAAAACATTGCTCATGACGGAATCCAGCTATGATCACCGCTGAAGAGCTGATGGAAAAAGCAAACTGCTCAGTACTGCAGGTAATCAATTTTGTGGAAGCTATTGAAGAGCAGTTCATGCTGCAATAAAGGACATGTAGCAATGTTAGAAGCGACCCTGTGATTGGTCTGATAGATCCTCATAAATCTCTTGATTGGTCTCCTCGCCCCACGACTCTATA
>JABGQL010000146.1:48850-52996 GCA_018648825.1 Gammaproteobacteria bacterium | reverse complement strand
TTCCAAACTCAAGCTATTCAACCACCTCTACACGCCCACTCATATCTGGGTGCGGCCCACAGAGATAAGAATAACGCCCTAATTGGGTGAAGGTCTGCTCCCACTGTTCTTGGGGGAACAGGTAACCAGAATCTAGCGACTCATCATCAGAACCATCCCTGTGCAGCTGCACAGAGTGGTACTGCCGACGCTCGCGATTCACCCAACGCACCGTATCCCCTACTCTCACTTGAACCACCTTGGGGTGGTACTGGTATTTATAGATCTCTACCTTTATGGTCTCAGCAGCCAAGTCAGGAACTAACAGAAAGGAGAAGGCGGACAAAAAAAGACCTCTGAGAACAAGTCTGAGAGGTCTAATAAGGAGGTTATTGGTTCTGTTCATCTCACCATTTTACGGCATTGATCTCCGCTTTTGGATTATCCAACCCAATTTTGTAGCCGATCGATACATGGTGATAACGCCCATTGCTGTAATCATCGTGGATCGCAAACCCGAAGTTATAGAGCTGACCCGCTTCGATAGGTAGGTCACCCGTCTCTCCAGAGTTGAGCTTACGTTTCATCACCACGGTCCAGAGCCCATTGGCATACTCTGCAGTGAAGGCGGTATCTGCAATACTCCCCTCCATCATACGATCTTTCAGGATGTGGCCATCTTCGACCGTACCGTCTGCCTTGTAGCGCACCAAGTCCATGAACTTTTGCGCTTCCAGTGCAGCCTGGATCTCGTCATCACCGCGCAGCTTATCCCAGCCACCACGCTTCTTGCCACGACGCCCTTTCACTTCGATCTTGGTACGTGACTCTTTGATGTATTTCACAACATCTTGTCCATCAGGTTGGTGTGGCATACCGTTGGCATCATGGTGACAGGTGCCCCAGCAACCGGCACGATCTGCATACTCCACCTTATCGGTCGCAAACATCATCGCCAGCTTGATGGCATTCTTCTCATCCATACGATCAGCATCGGCAACTGCAGTACCGCCATCACTCCACTGGAAGTTGAGGAAGAGGTTCTCGCCATCATGCGCAGCCTTCACGGTTACTGGAATCGCACCACGCTTACCGGGAATCGGAGTAGGCTCAGCAGCCTTCTCATGTTTGCCATTTACAATTTTGGCTCCCATTTTGTCGGCCTCTTTATCATGGCAGGTGAAACAGCGATCACCACCCTTGACGAAGGGACGTGCACCGCCATGGTCTTTACCATTCAAGATCCACTCCATGGAGGTTTGTCCAGGGTAGAGCAGGGTAATCTTACGCCCTTCAACGGACCCCCAGCGCTCGTCAATACCGCCGCCAGCAGCGGGGGCTGCCCCAGAGGCCGCATCAGCGATCATCTGTGCCGCCATCTCTTTAGCCATGCTGTTTGCCATCATTGCTGCGGACTGTTTAATCTCTGCCTCACGTTCTGCAGCAGCAACCGCCTCTTGCTCTACTCGCTCCTGCGCACGTTGTGCAGCCAACTCTGGTGCAACATCCTTCAGCTCAAACAGTTTTTGATCAGGGTGTGCATGTGTTGCATCAGGGGCCTCTAAGGTCTCTAGCTCCTCATCCGTCAACAGATTACGGATATTATTATGCGCAATACCCTTATGGCAGTCGATACAGGTCTGACCATCACGTAGTGCATTGGCGTGTTGATTCTGCGCACGCGGCTTCTGTGAATCTTTATTCATCGCGGTGAAGTTGTGGCAATTACGGCACTCGCGCGAGTCGGTAGCCTTCATGCCATTCCAGACATTTTTCGCCAATCTCAGGCGGTGGTCTTCAAACTTCTCTGGGGTATCGATGGTACCCAGAATCTTTCCCAACACCTCTCGGCTCGCCTGAATTTTACGCACCACCTTGTGAACCCAAGGATCAGGAACGTGGCAATCGGAACAGGTTGCCCGTACTCCAGAGCGATTGGCGTAGTGAACGGTCTTCTGATACTCCTTATAGACGTTCTCTTCCATCTCATGACAGGAGATACAGAAATTTAAGGAGTTGGTCACCTCCATGGAGGTGTTAAATCCACCCCAGAAGAGGATACCGAGCAGCGCAAATATCAGCCCCCCTCCAAGACTGGTATTAAACATCATACGGCGCGAGAAAAGTACTCCGATTCCACTATCACCTTCTCTCTGTTTCGTGCGTCGTTCAGGGGTTGCCATAGGTTGCTCTCCATTCTATCAGTCGTTTGTTACAACACTGCAATTCAGTACTCAGAATATTTTTGCAAAACAGTATCCACGGCGCATTGCCCCAGATCACTGTTTGGGAAAAATATCTCGAACTTCTTTCAGATAAAAAAAATGCTGGCCCCTTTCGAGGCCAGCATCTTCATCAGCTACACTTAGGTTACGTGGTTCGTTCTGTTATAAACATTGAACTTACCAGTAGGTGTGGTCAGGCCTTTGATTCGAGTCTTCTCTTTAAGAGTCTTCGCATCATAGACTACGATCTCACCGGTTGGGTTGCTGTTATCCGCACGGTTCCAGACAGAGACCCAAACCTCAGAGCCGTCTTGGTTGAACTCCATATGGAGTGCAGCCTTGCCAGCCTCTTCCGTTACACGGATGGTCTTAACGATCTCACCAGTTGCCTTAGAGATAACCTGTACAGACTGCTGTACCTCTGGCTCTGGGTGCTTAGTCTGGTCAGCCCAAACGTAGTCTGAGGTAGGATGGGTACGGATGAATACGCCAGCGCCGTCTGTCTCGATCTCACGAACGATCTTCCAAGCGTTGTCTTTATGACCCATTGGATCATTACCCCAAACCGTTACCATACCGGTACCCAAATGCGTAGTCGCGCCTACAGGACCATACTTTGGATCCATCCAGTTTGCGCCTGGACCTGGATGTGGTTTCTTACCCGTGGTATCGATCATCGCTTCCAGCTTGGCAGTCTTGGTATCTACAACCACCATCTTGTTAGAGGCGTTTGCAGCAATCTGGAAATAACGACCCGTTGGATCGAAGAAACCATCATGCAGGTACTTCGCAGTATCCATCTTCACGATATTGAGGTTATCGATATCGGTGTAGTCCACCTGCCACATCTGACCCAGCTCCTTGGCAGATACCAGGAATGCAGACTCATTTGGCGTAGTGTAGATTGCCGCTACACGAGACTCGTTAACGTACTCACCATCAACATTTACACCACGAGTAGAGACCACTTTCAGTGGCTCCATGGTAACTGCGTCAGCAATTACGAAGTGAGGTGGCCAGTAACCACCACCGATGACGTATTTACCATCACCAGATACGGCAACGTCACGTGCGTCATAAGCGATCTGAGTCTCAGCAACCAGCATTTTGTCTGGAGTCTGGAACAGGTCGATCTTCATCATCTTACCGTCACGACCGATGCTGTACCAGAAACGTCCCGCTTCAACACCACCGACTGGATGCTCTTTCGCATGATGCTCTGTTGCTTTAATTACGTGTACCGCATAACCACTGTCCAAGTGAGCAACAATTTCGTGCTTATCACCATCGATAATCGCTACCTTACCCGCATCACGCTCGATTACTACGAAGAAGTTCTTCCAGTTACGACCATGCATAGGCTTGCTTGGGTAGTCAGCTGGTTTGACGTAGGTCTTGGTACGATCCTTCATCATCTGCAGTGACATCTCAGGTGGAATAGGTGGCTCCATCTGGATATAGGTTGAAACCATAGCGATCTCTTCTTTAGAGAAGATATCATCAAAGTTGTTCATACCACCTTCTGTTCCGTAGGTGATGATCTTCTCAAGACGCTCTTGACCCAGCTCTAAAGTAGCTTTTGGCTCTAGGTTTTTACCTGTTGCGCCTTTACGCAGCACACCGTGGCAACCGGCACAACGCTGGAAGTAGAGTGTTTTTGCTTTTTCAAAGTCTGCGTCGGACAGGGACGGGGCTGCTGCATTGGTTACAGAGCTCATACCACCCATGGCGACACCTACAGCAATGCTGAGTGCGGTTAATGACAGTTTCTTCATCTTCATACTTCTCCTTGGAATATTGAGAGTTCAGTTTTCAGTTGTGCTAGACGCTTTATGTTAAGAGGTCGTCTCGGAATCGTAAAATTCTAAAGTACGATTCTGCAGTACCATTCTGCAGTACCGTTACTTGGTGCCTCCTTTTCGTCGCGGTGAAGAATCATCCA
>JABGQL010000146.1:39775-48750 GCA_018648825.1 Gammaproteobacteria bacterium | reverse complement strand
ATTCTGCAGTACCGTTACTTGGTGCCTCCTTTTCGTCGCGGTGAAGAATCATCCAAGTACGGCATCAGGTTCATTGATCTAGATCAAAACCCGACTTTAAACGGGGTTAATAGCGTTTTTTTTACACAACAGGAGCCCACTTCTTGATATGCATCAATTACTCGACCTAGTGAAGAACCTATCATCTCTTCCATGCAATACCGAAGCGTCCAGCGAATGAGCCGAACCGTTTTCAGATCGACACTCACCACACTACTACTCCTCCCTCTATACGCTCTGGCAACAGGGCCGCTTTCTGAGCAGAGACTTTCTGAACAGAGAAAGGGGGAGATCGGGCAGATTGTGCAACAGGATTGCGGCTCCTGTCATGGGCTCACCCTGAAGGGGGGGCTCGGCCCCAACCTTGATCCCGCACGCCTTGCACAGTATCCCAATGGCTTTTTAAAGGCCACTATCCTGCATGGTCGTCCCGGCACCCCGATGCCTCCATGGGGACCGCTACTCAGCGCTGATGAGATTCACTATATTGCCACCCAACTACGCTCTGGAGTCTGGTATGTCCCGTAAATTTTCGCTATTAACCCTCTTCATCACTCTTGTACTACCTCTAAGTAGCCCACTCTCTGCCTGCGAACTACGTGGCACCGGCGATCTGGGGATTGTGATTGAACGGGCCAGCGGCTCTGTTCAGGTCATCAACACTACACAGCGAGAGAGCTTGGGGCGCATTGAGGGGTTGGGAGACCTCTCTCACGCCTCTGCAGTCTATTCACGTGATGCGCGCTACGCCTTTATCTTTGGGCGAGATGGCGGCTTAACCAAGATTGACCTACTCTGCAGAAAGATCATCAAGCGTGTCATTCAGGGCGGCAACAGCATTGGCGGTGCCATCTCACAGAATGGGAAGTGGGTTGCGGTCTCTAACTACGAGCCCGGTGGTGTACGCATCTTCAGTAGCGACACACTCGAACTGGTTGCCGATATCCCCGCCACCGCCATCTCAGAGAAGAAGCACTCCCGCACCGTAGGTCTGGTGGATGCTCCCGGAAACCGTTTTGTCTATAGTCTGTTCGATACCGGAGAGACTTGGGTCGTCGAGATGGATGAAAAGAAGCCACCAACCATCCAGAAATTTACCGGAGTTGGCATTCAGCCCTATGATGGACTGATCACCCCAGATGGCCGTACCTATATCACTGGGCTATTTGGTGAGGATGGGCTCACCCTTTTTGATCTCTGGAACCTCGATAAAGGGGCCACTCGCATCCTCGATCACTATGGTCGTGGGGAGCAGAAGCTCCCCGTCTATAAAATGCCTCACCTAGAGGGGTGGGCGCAAGCCGGAGAACGTATGTTCCTGCCCGCGGTAGGACGACATGAGCTGCTGGTAATCAACAGCGGCGAGTGGAGTGAGATCGGTCGCATCCCAGTCCACAGCCAACCGGTGTTTGCGATAAGCCGTCCCGATGGTCGTCAGATTTGGGTCAACTTTGCCTTCCCTCACAACGATACCCTGCAGGTCATTGATACTCAAACACTGGAGATTATTCATCAGATACAGCCGGGGAAAGGAATTCTACATATGGAGTTCACCCCTCGGGGCGAAGAGGTTTGGGTCTCGATACGCGACAAAAACCGCATCGATATCTACAACACGGAGACCTTTGAGCTAATCAAAAGCCTACCTGCTGAGACCCCCAGTGGAATCTTCTTTAGCCATCGCGCTGGACAGATTGGGCTGTAATTGATACAGAGAGCTCACTACCCAGTGGAGTCTCAAGCAGTAGATATTTAAACCATTCAGTATAGGCCTGCGGGTTCTGAGTCAGCTCATCCAATATCTCTGAAAAACTGACCCACTTATAATCACACGCCTCTTCTGGGTTAATCACGACCTCGCCATCATAAACACCTTGATAGATGTCATTGGATTCATGCTCAATCATCCCGCATTGTAGGTGAAGGTTATATTTTATACGGGTTACTTTTTTCAGTACACAACTGAAGCCCATCTCATCCCGCAGTCTGCTTTCTGCCTCTTCACTCCCCTCTTCACTGAGCAGCGGATGGCTACAGCAGCTATTGGTCCACAACCCAGCGGAGTGGTATTTTTCAAGACTTCTCTGTTGCAGCAGTAGTTCACCCCTCTTATTAAATATAAAGATAGAGAAGGCTCTATGCAGGTCACCATCGATATGCACTGCGTTCTTCTCTTTCAGGCATACTTTTTTATTGTTCTCATCAACAACGATCACTTTCTGGACCATAAAAATCAATCCCTTTAAAATAGAAGATTTCTGAAAACCCCCTCCACTACCGATGCCATTTCAGGCCCAACCAGGAGATCAGCAAGGTATCGACAAGAGGGTAAAATATCAGCATCTTATCAGACAGTAAAATCAAAATATGCCTTAAGAAAATATCAACGTTGAATTGCCTTGAGTCAATTTCAGCACTCTCAGAAACTGGGATAATCCGCCGCCATACTCAACGGGATGAGAACCACCTCTAAGTACATGGAAACGACCGAGCTATCACTACAAGATCGAAGGGTGTTGAATGAGTTTCAGCACCACTTCCCACTCTCCTCTGCTCCTTATGCCGAACTGGCAGAGCGTTTAGGTAGTAGCGAAGAGGAGGTGATCGGTCAGATCAAACGTCTCAAGAAGGCTGGGCTAATCAGCCGGGTGGGCGCTGTGATTCAGCCCCACACGATCGGTTATAGCACGCTGGCTGCGATGGCTGTTCCTACTGAAGAAATAGAGGCCGCCGTAAAGGTTATCAACCGACTGCCTCAGGTCAACCACAACTATGAACGTGAAGATGAGATGAATCTCTGGTTTGTGGTCACGGCAGAGGATGAGGCTGACCTTGGGCAGATTCTTGCACAACTAGAAGATGACAGCGGTTACCCCGTCCACTCCTTCCCGATGGTGCGTGATTTCCATATCGATCTCGGCTTTTCACTGGATTGGAAACACCCTTACAACTCCTCCTCTAACCAAGTTCACCCGGCAGCTTTTTCATGAATTCACAAATCGATCTTGATGCAATCACCGATGCTGACCGCAGGGTGTTAGAGGCTATTCAAGGCGGGTTACCTCTGGTACCCCACCCCTACGCTGAGATTGGTCTCTCTATTCAGATGGATGAGGAGGAGGTGATCGAGCGTATTCGTATCCTGCAGCAGAGCGGGGTTATCCGTCGCATGGGGATCATTGTTCACCACCGCCCACTCGGCTATCAAGCCAATGCGATGGTGGTGTGGAACCTGCCTGAAGAGCAGATTGAGGCATTTGGCAACGCGGTCTCACCACTCGATTTTGTCACCCTCTGTTACCAACGCAGAGCAGATCTGCCACGCTGGCCTTACACCCTATACACCATGATCCACGGTAAAGATCGAGAGAGCGTACTACAGCGTGTAGAGACTCTGGTTGAGCTCTCCCCACTGAAACAGCAGACCGATTACAAGGTACTGTTCAGCAGTCGCCGTTTCAAACAGCAAGGGGCGCGTTACTTTAATCAACAACGCACCACTACTACTCAAAATGATGGTGCAACCCAGCACCATCCAGCCCCTTAAACCGATCTACCCTTATGAGAAACGCCTCTCCTGTTCCTGTACTGGACTCTATCAACCATAACCTGATCAATATGCTGCAGGGCGGCTTTCCCATTTCAGAAAACCCTTATCAGGAGATTGCCAATAAGGTGGGGATCTCTGAGGACGAGCTGCTGTGGCGGTTGGAGGTGATGAAGACCGATGGCATCTACTCCCGTTTTGGGCCACTCTATAACGCGGTAGCACTCGGTGGAGCAGTCACCTTGGCTGCCCTTGCGGTACCTGAGAAGGAGTTTGAGCGTATCACTGAACTGGTCAACGCCCATGAAGAGGTGGCACACAACTATCAACGTGCACACCACCGCTCCCCCACCCAATTCAACATGTGGTTTGTGATCTCAACAGAGACCGCCGATGAGATTGGCCAAGTGATTGAGCAGATCGAGGCAGAGACCGAACTTACGGTCTACAATATGCCAAAATTGAAAGAGTACTTTTTAGAACTGAAGTTTGTACTCTAAGAGACCACAGAACAACTCAACACAACACAATCAGTGAGAAAAAACTGTTATGGATGAGATTGACCGCAAAATCATTGCCGCTACCCAAAACGGGCTGCCGCTCACCCCACACCCCTACGCAGAGGTTGGCAAAGAGGTTGGCCTGCCTAGCGAAGAGGTGATGAGCCGCATGCAGGCAATGCTGGATAACGGCATCATCCGCCGTATCGGCATCATCCCCAACCACTATAAACTCGGCTTTAAATCCAACGGTATGACCGTATGGGATATACCCGATGATCAGATTGATCAACTGGGAGAGGCGGTAGGCCAGCTTGACTTTGTCAGCCACTGCTACCAGCGCCCCCGCCACCTGCCTGACTGGAGCTATAACCTGTTTGCTATGGTTCATGGAAAAACACGTAATGAGGTACTGACTAAAACCGAAGAGATCAGCGCGCTCTTGGGGGATGCAGTACAGGGGCATGAGATTCTCTTCAGTAAACAGATCCTGAAGAAGACCGGTTTCCGGCTGCAGCAGCCGCCTCACACACCCAAAGAGGGCGAGTAACCCTATGTTTCGCATCAGCCAATATATGCGAGCCATTCGCAACCCTGCCCCCATCCGGCCTGCTCGCTCACCATCCGGTCCGGTGGTGATCTGGAACCTGATTCGGCGCTGCAATCTCACCTGTAAGCACTGCTACTCGATCTCAGCAGACACTCACTTTAAAGGGGAGCTCTCTACCGAAGAGGCTTACACTGTACTGGATGACCTGAAACAGTATGGCGTTCCCGTTCTGATTCTCTCCGGTGGTGAACCACTGTTGCGCCCCGATATTTTTGAGATCTCTCACCGCGCCAAGGCGATGGGGTTCTATGTGGGACTGTCGACCAACGGCACCCTGATCACTGAAGAGAATATCCAACAGATTGCAGATGTCGGTTACGACTATGTAGGCATCAGTATCGATGGATTGGAACAGACACACGATGAGTTTCGCCGCTTAGATGGTGCCTTTCAACAGTCGATGCAGGGTATCGATCTGTGCCAGCAACACGGTATTAAGGTTGGACTACGCTTCACCCTAACGCAAGAGAATGCCAAGGATCTAGAGCCTCTGCTGGAGTTGACTGAAGCCCGTGGCATCGATAAGTTTTATCTCTCCCACCTCAACTATGCCGGACGTGGCAACAAGAACCGTGAGGGAGATGCTCACCACCAGACCACCCGCAAAGCGATGGATCTGCTATTCAAGCGGGCATGGGAGCAGTCTGAACAGCAGGGTGGTATTGAGTTCGTCACTGGCAACAATGATGCAGATGGGCTCTATCTACTACACTGGGTGGAGCAACAGTTCCCAGATCGCGCCGATGAGATTCGTCAGCGACTGGAGCAGTGGGGCGGCAACCAGACCGGCATCCACATCTCCAATATCGACAACCTCGGCAAGGTACACCCCGATACCATGTGGTGGGATACCACACTGGGGAGTGTGCGAGAGCGCCCCTTCTCCGAAATTTGGGAAGATATCTCCAATCCACTGATGGCTGGACTGAAGCAGAAGCCACGCCCTGTAACAGGACGCTGCGGAGAGTGCAGCGGCTTCAATATTTGTGGCGGTAATACCCGTGTGCGCGCACTGCAGCTCTATGATGACTTGTGGGCCGAAGACCCCGGCTGTTACCTTACCAACAAAGAGATTGGGCTATGAAATTACCACTTCGCTTTCTAACACTGCTACTACTCCCCTTCTCCACACTGGCTATCACCGACCAAACCACAGAAGACCTTTACCAACAGAACTGCGCAGCCTGCCACGGTGCAGACCGCCTCGGCCTGATCGGCCCCGCACTACTGCCTGAAAACCTAAAACGGTTGCGCAAGAAGGCCGCCATCAGCACCATCACCAGCGGTCGTCCGGCAACCCAGATGCCCCCTTTTGGAGAGAAACTATCTAGCGAGCAGATCAGCGCACTGGTTGACCATATCTATCAACCACTACCCGAAGTTCCAGTCTGGATGGAGGCTGAGATCAGCGCCAGCCACAAGCTGTTCACCCCACTGGATCAGCTCCCTGCTAAACCACAGCATGGTGCAGACCCACTCAATCTATTCTTTGTGGTCGAGGCTGGGGATCACCACGCCACCATTCTTGATGGCGATAAGCTAGAACCAATCACCCGCTTTAAAACCCGCTTTGCACTCCACGGTGGCGCCAAGTACTCTCCCGATGGTCGTTTCGTCTACTATGCAACCCGTGATGGTTGGGTCACCCTGTTTGACCTCCACAGCATGCAGATGGTGGCCGAAATACGTGCTGGTATTAACACCCGCAACATCGCCATCTCCAGCGATGGCAAGCTGGTGGCGGTGGGTAACTACCTGCCTCATAATCTGGTGCTGCTTAATGCCAATGACCTCTCGCTCAACAGCATTATTCCGGTACAGAGTCTGGGGGAGAGCTCTCGGGTCAGTGCGGTCTATGATGCCGCTCCACGCAAAAGCTTTATCCTCGCCCTCAAGGATCTGCCTGAGATTTGGGAGATCCCATATGAGCTGGGCAAGAGTGGCGGCTGGCAGCATGACTACCGTGCCGATGCCGCAGAGGGGAGCCCCCGCTTCACTCCCCGTAAGATCAAGCTAAAAACCCCACTGGATGACTTTTTCTTTGATCAAGACTACATCTTTATCATGGGGGCCTCACGCAGTGGTGGAGGCGCGGTTATTGATCTTGACCTAGGACGCAAAGTGGCTGATCTCGCGCTCGATGGGATGCCACATCTTGGCTCCGGCATCACTTGGAGACGTGGCGAACAGACCATCATGGCCACTCCAAACCTGCGTAAAGGGGCACTCACCATTATCGATATGAAGAGCTGGCAACCCATTGATGAGATCAAAACTAAAGGTCCGGGCTTCTTTATGCGCAGCCATGAAAAGAGTCGCTACGCTTGGTCTGATGTCTTCTTTGGTCCCAATCGTGATTTGGTACACATCATCGATAAACAGACGCTGAAGATCGTAAAAACCGTACGCCCTGCCCCCGGCAAGACTGCAGCCCATGTCGAATTCACCCGAGATGGCCGCTATGCTCTGCTCAGCATCTGGGAGGAGGATGGGGCACTGGTGGTCTACGATGGGGATACGCTGGAAGAGGTGAAACGCATTCCAATGAAGAAGCCCGTCGGCAAGTACAACGTCTACAACAAAATCACCCGCTCCGAGGGGACCAGCCACTGATCTAGGGGAGGCTGGCAGCAGATCCAAGCACAGCACACTAGATCATGCATTAATATTACTTAATTGTAATATATTGACCCAAATCAAACCATACACCCTTTGGTTCAGGTATTTTATGCATCCACTCCCCCCAAAAATAAAAGACTGATCTAACACTGTATATCAGCGCCCCATAAAGGACCAAGCAGATGCTGAACGACCTCTCTATTCGCAACAAAATCATCCTCCTGCTCCTGTTTCCGATTTTGGGGCTAATTCTGCTCTCCACACTCAATATCGCTGATAAGTGGTCAAAGCAGCAGATGATCGAACAGACCCAAGAGCTGGTCAATCTGAGTCAATCACTCGACCATCTGGCCCACAACATGGCTGTTGAACGCGGGCTCAGTGCCGGCTTTCTTGGCAGCAAAGGGACTGAACTGGGCGAAGAGGTAAAACAGCAGCGAGCAGTCGTCGATCAAGCGGTCAGCCAACTGCAGCAGTTCCTCTCCAAGTATGAGTCACCGGACTCTGCAATTGATAACAGCATTCAAGCACTGTTGCAGCACGTAGAGCAACGTAACACCATCCGTAGTGCGATTGATGCACTGGCTCCCGATAACGGTGGCTTTGCCTACTACTCTACCAGCAACAGCCAGACACTGGAGTTGATTGATCGCATCAGTGGGATGGTGACAGAGGGGAGTCTGGCGCGCCAACTGCGTGCCCTCTCCTCCTCTCTCTGGATCAAGGAGCGTATCGGTCAAGAGCGCGGGATGATGAACGGGATCTTTGCCAGCGGCCTCTATAGCAACGAGAAGATGCTAACCGTCCGGGGCTTTATTGCCGATCAATCCATCTACCTGAAGACCCTTGAGAGCAACATCAACCCCAGTCAGCGTACACTCTGGGAAGAGAAGCAGGGGGAGTTTGACCAAGCGGCCTACCAAGAGATGCGTGAGACCGTATTCTCCAAAGGCAAGAAGGTCTCTCTGATCACTCAACTACAGTCGGTTATCGGCTATGGCGGCATGATCCATAACTTCAAGAACTATGTCTTGAAGAAACAGCCCCGTTTCCGCCGTAAGGTACTCCAGCAGCATAAGCAGGCCACCGCTATCCTGCAAACCATTACTGAGCTACCGGGTACAACGACAGAGGAGAAGAGCCGTATCAGCGACCTGCTCTACGTACTGGACAAGTACAAAGAGACCATCGAACTAGCCAAGAAGCAGAAGGTCAAAGGGGAGGAGCTGGAGCGCCTGATCGATATTGTAGACCGCCCTGCCCTACTCGCCATTAAAGCACTTGCCACACAAATTGAGGGAGTCAGTGCCAACGACTGGTTTGCACTGGCAACTCAGCGTATCGGCATTTTCAAGGCGGTTGCCAACCAAATATCAGAGGATACCAGCCAACAGACCCAGTCCCTGGTCGACTCGACACGACGCTCTCTGCTAATGAATATCATCTTCAGCACACTGGTACTGATTGTTGTCGCTTGGTTAGGACTGATGATCAGCCGTCGACTGATCTGCGGTATTCGCTCAGTGGGCAGTGCAATGACCCATATTGCAACCAATGGACACTTTGACCATCAAGTCGATGTGACAGGAGAAGATGAGCTGGGGCTGATGGCCAGCTCCATCAACAACCATCTGCTCACTTTGAAAAATGCGATCGGTGA
>JABGQL010000146.1:33376-39675 GCA_018648825.1 Gammaproteobacteria bacterium | reverse complement strand
TCCAACCGTACCGCTTCACAGGCCGCCTCTCTAGAGGAGACCGCTGCCAGCATGGATGAGATGTCATCAACGGTCCGTCACAACGCAGACAATGCCCGTCAAGCAAATAGCCTCTCCACCAAAGCCAACACACAAGCCGCAGAGGGGGTAGAGGTACTCGAAAAGAGCATCAAGGCGATGGAGGAGATCTCCTCTTCCAGCCAGAAAATGACCGATATCATCAACTTGATCGATAGTATCGCCTTCCAGACCAATCTGCTGGCACTCAATGCAGCGGTAGAGTCAGCCCGCGCAGGCGAACATGGACGTGGCTTTGCTGTGGTTGCCAACGAGGTACGCACCTTGGCCCAACGTGCAGCCGACTCCACCCGTGAGATCTCAGTACTGATTGAAGAGAGTAACCAACACGTCAAAGAGGGAAGCAAACAAGTGAACGATAGCGGGACATCACTCGACTCTATTCGTCAATCTGTAGCCCACGTTAATGACATCATGAGCGAGATCGCCAGCGCCAGTAGCCAGCAATCCACGGGGATTGATCAGGTCAATACTGCAATTACCCAACTGGACTCGGTTAATCAGCGCAACTCGGCTCTGGTTGAGGAGACCGCTGCCGCCAGTCGTAACCTGCTAGAGCAGTCAGAGAATCTGGAGCGGCTGATCTCGTTCTTCAAGACATAACCCCTCACCATAGAAGCTCCCCCCCAGAAACAGGCCCAATAAAGATTTTACAATGAAAACATTAAGAGCGATTTTAGGAAGCTTACTGATACTATCCACCCTACTGTTGCTCGAAGGGTGTAGTGACTCTGCAGCCCCTCCTAGTACAGAGGGAGCCACTGTACTGCGCCCCGCTAAACCCATCCCCCCCTTTGAGTTAACCCATCACAGTTTAGGGGCAATGAATCTAGAGAGTTTCAAGGGGAAGTGGTCACTGTTCTTTTTTGGCTACACCCGTTGTCCTGATGTCTGCCCCACAGAGCTCTTTACCTTGGCAGAGATGATGCGCAAGATTGAGGAGAATCCAGCTGCGATTAAAGAGGCTCCTCAGGTAGTCTTTGTCTCTGTTGATCCGCAACAAGATATCCCTGAGGCACTGCAAAAATATGCGGGCTATTACCACCCCTCCTTCCTTGGTATTACCGGAGAGCAGAAGGCAGTGGACCAGCTTGCCCGCTCTATGGGCGCTCGCTACGAGCGAGTCTATCATGTCGATGGTAAAGAGCTTGCGGTTGAGCCTGGAGCGCCGGTCCCTGAGGGGCTGGGTAACGCTTATTTAATCAACCACTCTGCCACCATTGTATTACTGGACCCCAATGCAGAGATCAGCGCACTGCTCCCTTCACCACATCAGCCAGAGGTGATGATTCGGGATATCGCTGCTATTCAGAACAGTTGGTAGACTCAACCCCCCTGCTTGGGGTAGGGGGCTAAAAGCATGAAACTACTTATAACAGGAGGGATGGTTATGTCGGTTTGTTGCTATTGCGAATCGATTTCCAACAGACCCACAGAAAGAGCATCCCCCCCACGACCGCCAGCAGCCCGCCAATGCGGGTGAAGCTGGTGCTTAACATGCCATAGAAGTCTTCGGCTCCCACAGAGCCACCCACGGTTTTTCTGAATGCGCCGTGGTTCCCAGAGATAACCAACCCTGCCACATGCATCAATTGGCCAACAGCATAGATATACGGCTGTAGGTTGGCGACCCGCCCCACAGGGGCAGCAAAACCCAAGCGTGGCAACAGCAGGTAAACCAGCCCCATAAACGCCAATGTCACCCCAACAATAGAGCCATGATAGTGGGCAGGAATAATGGTATTCACCCCGGATATCATGAACCCGATGGTGCCGCCCGCAGCAAACAGGAGAAAAGAGGCGATCAATGAGCCACGCAGTGGGCCTTGTTCATCACTGGATTGCTCTCCGGCACGAAACAGCCCCATCAGTAGGAAAAGGGCGACAAGCACGGGAGCCAAGCTATTTCCATAGCGCATCAACCAGGTAAACCAACCTCGGTACTCTACTGAAAGTACGTCATAGGATGAGAGAATCCAAGGCACCAGAATAAGGGGAGCAAACCCCACAATGAGCATGATTGCGGTTATTTTTGGATTGGGTAACGGGTTCATCTTCAGCGCGCTACCCAGTGCCAACCAGGCAATTACCAGCAGAGTGGTATAGGTGAACTGCAGAATATGCCCATCTGACCAGAATAGAACCTCATAGTAGGTGACAGCCGCCCTCTCTGGGTCTACTGGGATGGAGAGATAGGTGTGGATAAAGGCAATAGCCGCCAACACCGTGGCCGCCATTGCGAGCCACCCACCCAGCTGCAGCAGATCACCCGCAGAGTCAGATAACCATCGGGGGCGCTGCCTGAGCGTAGCAGGAGCAAGCAGCAGTATGCCAATCGCGAAGAGCCCAAGACCAAAATGGAAAATCGGGTGATCCAGTACCGGAATATAGTTATTCATTACCGGGGTGGTAGCCCCCAGTAGTGGGGCAATCGAGATGATCACCGTTCCAGTGACCGCAAGGCGCAGAGACCAGATCGAGGCCAAGGTGGGTTGGCGCGACTGAGCCGTCCAGATCGCCCCTCCAACCGCAAGAAACCAGACAAATACCGAGAGGTCCACATGGACTACCAGCGCGGTTCGGAACAGATCGGTCCATGAGGCCGTATCCACCACCAGAGTACGCAGTAACACCAGTAGAATTGCGGTCAGCCCCGGCACAATTAATGATGCCATTGCCAGATAAACCCAGCCACGCACTAAGGGCTGGACTGCTTCTGGAACGGTAATTTGGTAATCTGGTTCTCTACTCATCAATCTAATCATCCATTATTCTGTAAGGTCCCTTGTAGCAATCACTCAACAACTCAAAAGCTCCTCAAAGGAAAAATTAACGCTCTTTTTTATCCTCTGATTTATCCTCAGGATCCTGCATCATTTTATAGACCCAGATTAACCCCAATGTAGTAAGTCCAACATTGAGAATGATACCAATTATCCAAAAAGTGCCTAACTCTTTCATCTATCTCTCCTCTCTAATACTGAGAATCGTTGACTTAAATTCAGTAGAGTCTAATTCTAACACTGTATGTTTCCATTACCGAAAAAACCATAATCAAATCACTAGGAAATTGATGAATATCCATTAATAGCGGCGCAACTCACAAAAACAGCGCATACTTTTTCTTACTGTTAAGCGACTGCAGCAGTTCCGATCAGATGGAAAAAATAGTATACTTGTGGTTCTACTGAAACAAATCCCAACAACACGTTCTTACTTCAACTTGCTCCTTAACATAGCCAAGTTTGGATAGGTCTTAACTATGATAAAAAAATTAGCTGTAACTCTTATCCTACCCCTCCTGTTAACAGGCTGTGACCAGTTAAGCGAAAAGGATCGTGTTCTGCGTGAACAGAACTTTGTTCGAGTTACCGCTGATGGCTCAATCTACACCGGCAGTGGAAACTTCGCTGAGGACCCATGGGCGTGTGTCTACGATAAATCAACCGGTCTTCACTGGGAGGTAAAAAATGCCCAGCCCGGACTTCGAGCGGCTAAGAATACCTACACTTGGCATGACCCTGACATGCGAAAGGCCTATATTGGTGTCCCCAACGGTGGTAGCTGTACCGGCAGTGACTGTGATGCAATCTCCTTCCTGAAAGAGGTGAATAAGGAGGGCATTTGCGGTCTATCAGAGTGGCACCTTCCTGAAAACATTGAGATGGGATCGATTGCCTTTATTAGTAAGAACAAAGAGATTGATCCGATCTTTCGTAATTTCTTCCCGAACACCCAGTCAGCAGACTACTGGACCTCATCAACCTACGCCTTCCAGGGGGGTAGCGCATGGGCTTGGGATTTCAAGCTGGGCTTTGACCATGTGGATTGGCAGAAGAACCCAAAACACATCCGCCTTGTCCATGGCAAGGTTGGGGATGATTACATCAAGAAAAATAAAAATGGGCTTTTTGGCGAAAAACCTGAAAGAAGAGAGTAGTCCCTTTCAACCAACCATAACATGGCGATCATAAGATGGTGACATTACGCTCTTTAGTTGTATTCATTCTAGTACTGGTAATCACACTCAACTTTACCAGTGCCTTTTTAAGGCACGCAAAGTCTGGGTTGATGTGTCCTGACCGTGCGGTCTGCTATGAGCAGGTTGCCCTAAGCGGAGAGGGTATGGCTCCAACAGGGGAAGGGAGTGAGTCTTTCTCCATCGCCACAATGGCCCATCGACTGATTGCATCCACCATTGCGATTCTGGTACTGGCTCTCAATATCATGCTTTTTCGCTCTGCCCCGCTCGCCCCCTCATCCAGACGGCTCGCACTTATTATGGGAGGCGCTGTTTTATGGCTCTCTGCTCTGGGGATGTCCGCCGGAGGCTCGCTTGCGCCGGGGGTAACACTGGGTAACTTAGCGGGAGGGCTGCTACTGCTGGTCTCTTCTGCGATACTGGCACTGAAACTTAATGGTGCCTCTCCCCCAACTGCTCCAGCATGGGGTATACGCAATATTGCAGGAGTGGCCCTGTTACTGATGCTTTTCCTTCAAGGCGGCTTTATCTCGACAGCCTTTTCTGGAATGTCATGCCCAACCGTTCCCAGTTGTGGCGGGAGCTGGTGGAGCAATATCCCCCTACTCCAGATGCAGCTCTTTCACCGTCTCTCGGTGGTTATTGTTTTGGTCTACTTTGCACAACTGCTGTACCGTTCGTACCAACAAGGGACCCCACTCCAGCAACGCTTCCTGCTGGGGGTTCTATTATTGATGCTGTTGCAGGGACTATTGGGGAGTGCAATTACCGTTTTGAACCTGCCACTGCTCTCTACAACCATGCATACCCTGCTTTCTCAACTACTGATCACCCTGTTTGTAGCCTCACTCTTCATCACCAGTGACAAACCCTTGACTACGATAGAGAGCAAGCCAAATGGATAACAGCGCCTCACACAATCGTCAAATTGGCATCTGGCTACTTGCCGTCTGCCTTCTGGTTTATGCAATGGTGATACTGGGTGGCATCACCCGCCTGACGGGTTCTGGGCTCTCCATGGTCGACTGGGACCCTCTAATGGGATGGATACCACCCCTGACTCAGATGCAGTGGGAACGGGTCTTTGAGATGTACCAGCACTCTCCTGAGTACCAGAAGATCAACATCGGTATGGATCTGGCCGGCTTTCAGTCCATCTTTCTACTGGAGTATCTGCATCGGGTACTGGGACGGCTGATCGGCCTCTCTTTTCTCCTCCCTTTTCTCTATTTTTACTTTAGCGGCAAGATTCAACGCCAAGCGGCCCCCCGTTTTCTGTTGATGTTTCTGCTAGGTGGACTACAGGGGGTTCTGGGCTGGTATATGGTAAAAAGTGGTCTGGTAGATAATCCACATGTTAGCCAGTATCGCCTCACCGCCCACCTTGCCGCCGCCTTCCTAATCTATGCCTATATGTTTTGGGTCGCTCTGCAGCACCTGCTTCCAAAGGCTGAACTACAACAGGGGCGCTCCCTCTCCATCAGCCACAACAGACACTCACGTTGGTTGACGACACTTATCACCATCACCATCCTCTCTGGTGGATTTGTAGCCGGTCTGAAGGCTGGATATGGGTACAACACCTTTCCTGACATGGCTGGACAGTACATTCCAGACGGTCTATTTAGAGAGAACCCACTCTGGATCAACCTATTTGAAAACCGAACCACCGTACAGTTTGACCACCGTATACTTGCAATTACGGTGCTGTTTGCAACCCTTGCATTCTGGTTTCGCTACAGAGTAGAGCCGCTCAGCCGATATGCCCGCATGGGGATGAACGCTCTGTTCATCATGTCCTTGATTCAGGTTGCACTGGGTATTAGCACACTGCTACTGGTGGTTCCAACGGCCCTCGCCTCAACCCATCAGGCCGGTGCTGTTGCGCTATTTACCATTGCTCTGTTTGTCACTTTTGTAAGCCGTCAGGCGACCGGTGAGGAGCACGAGGAAACCATTAATTAATCGATAGCACTAACACTGCTAAAATTATATTTTTATCACTTTCCCCTGTTGAATGGGGAGATATCAAATAATCAGGAGAAAATATCATGGAGATGATCCTCTATACCGTAGTTGCCGTTGCTCTCTATCTGGCTGCGGACCACATTCTTAACTATATAGAGCGCATGTATGGAGGCATACTCCCCTACCGAAGCGTAATATTTTTTGCGATTATTATGGTGCTTGCGACCGTTGTTTTCGACTTCATTAAGTCATCTATGAAGGAGGAGCCTAT
>JABGQL010000146.1:20565-33276 GCA_018648825.1 Gammaproteobacteria bacterium | reverse complement strand
CCGTAACGCTTGTTACTCTCACACATGGCACTCTTCGAGCGCCAGCTGCCATCTTCCTTGGTGTAGCTGGTGCGCGGAACCTCACTCTCCAACTCTTTTTTGATCTCGTAGATACGTACTCTGGAGGGGTCCGACTCACGCTCTCTCAGCAGCCTCCCCAAGCTACAGAGGGTATCTGCATAGTAGTGAATCTCCATATCGGTATAGAAACCACCCTTGCAGTCGGTATCACAATAGTCTTCATCTTTGAAAACCTTGATGATCGCCTTGTATCCATAAGGCAGCTTCTGCTCTTTGGCACTCAATATTCCCACACTGTAACCCCTTTAATTTTTATCGTTTTAAGAGAAAGCCTATTCAAAGATGAACTCCTGATGCTTTGAATCAAAGTCAATCACCAGAATATCCGATGCCGCAAGCTCGACATTTCTCTCTGCGGTATAGTCAAAGCCTTCAGTCAATATACTATCACGCATTCTTGTCTTAAGATTGTAGCTCCCCGCAGGCACTTTAATCTTATGATAATTGTAGCAGGCTGAATCATGGTTGATTCCAGCAGGCAGAATACTCTCCTGATAGATCATTTTGCCATCAAGTTCCACCTCTAGATAGAGCGGTGAGCGCTCTCTAGGACAGACAACCGGTAAACGCATATTTGGGGGCAGCTTCTCCAGCTGCTCCGGAGTCTGCGTTATACACTTCCCCGCCGGTTTACTGGTGTGCGCCATACTGATTTTCACCAATGCCATATCAGGCTCAATCACTTGATAGGCTGGTGAGGCGGAAAGGTACCCAGTAGCAGCAATAAACAGTCCATAAAAAACGGATTGCCCAATAATTTGTGTTGCCTTAATCATGGTTCTCTACCTCTTTGGTTTCCTCTTTCTCGACAGTATCCGGCTTGTAGCCCTCCAGATAACTGCGGAACTCATCCAGCGCACCCCCCAGTTTCTTCTGATCAGAGGTCTCTGCGCGGAAAATATGGACGCGATTACGATCTACACGTGAACGAAGCGCAGGCTTTCTCTCGTGATCAATTCGTTCATCGAGCCAATTGTTTCCATGACGGAAGTGACAGTTATTATCCACACACCCTGTAATAAACACCCCATCGACATTACCACGTCTCAGGGAGTAGTCGATAAAGGAGGCGGGCAACATTCCCGTACAAGGCAGCGTAATCACCGCGGTTCCAGAGTTATTATACTGATCCAGATTTGCCGCATGAGCACAACCATAGACGATCATACGCGTATCTTCACTGAGGTTCTCCAGCACCGTATTGGTATCGTTACGCAGCGCATGTATTGAGTCATCTGGCATATCAATACCAGTAACCAGTGGGTCCATCTTCCTAAATGGCGTTGATGAGGGGCATGATCCAGCACAGATACCACAACTTACACAGTGGTCGGCTTGAACAACCGCAACCTCATCATAGGGACTGTCATCCTCTCTCTTCACCATCTCAATAGCGCTGTAGGGGCAGTCATCCTCACATTGTCCACAGCCATTACACTCCTCTGGGAAGACCACTGCGACTGGGGGCTGCTTCTTGATGGGGAACCAAGGAAGAATCATCAAGAAGACACTAACACCCCACACCAGCGCCCAGATTGCTCCCATTGACCAGCTGTCTGCAAGAGGGAAGATATTCAGGTAGAACCAGTCCAGATTGACAGAGGCAGGAATGGTATCCAGATTGGCCTGCTCATGGCTGACTGCCGGATAGACAATCGAGAGCACCACCAAGGCCAGCAGTGTCCCAATCGCCAATCCACGAGGTGGGTTAATGGTGGAACGGCTGATGCGGAACAGATGAATCCATACACCAAACACCAGAAAAATTGGAATTCCAATCACATGAATGAAGGCTATCAGGGTAAAGAAGCGGTCATTCATATCCTCACTGGTCAGGAAGTTTCTGGCCATGGGCTCTGTAAAGATCGGCAGCCAGTCCATCATCTCTGAGGATGCGATGGCGATATACTGTGCCATGGTATCCCAAACCAGCCAGTATCCAGAAATACCGAGCAGTGCCGTCATCCATAAAACAGGAATACCGGTAAACCATGAATACCAACGCACACCTCGGAAACGGTCACGCATGAATTCTCGGAACATATGGGCAAAAATGGTGATAATCGCCGCATCCGATGCATATCGATGGAGGCTTCGCATAATTCCAGCAGACCACCTCAGCTCGTTTGACATGTACTCAAGAGAGCTCCAAGCACCAAAGATGCTCGACTCATAAAGTACAAACACATAGATACCACTCACCAGAACAATATAGAACAGGTAAACGGTCAGTGCGCCCAAGTAGTACATGGGGTTCAGCTCTTTGCCAAATGCCCTACCGAACCACCCCTCAATGGTCGACATGGATGAATCACAAAACTTCTGTATTTGATTATTCATAAATTATTAAGTATTAATGTTAAGCGCTGATATTCCGCATGGAACAGACCATGCTTTATCTCTAAAGCATATCAGCTAGGTGATTGGGTTTGGGACTGCTTACGAGGATTGATATAAAATTCTTTGATTAAGAAGTAGGCTGTAGAGGCGATAATCATAAAGCCAATAAACATACCTACAAAAAATGAGTAGTCAAAACGATAGGCCCCCGTAGCTGGATCGTATACGGTGCAAAAAAAGCGGACCTGATTTTCCACATTGGTGATGATCCCTCTATTGGTCGGTCTCTTATAAACCAACTCTTTTAGTGGCTCCATAATCAGAGGGGCATCATAACTTTCCCCATATACCTGAGTATAAATTTTGCCCTCCTGATCCACTACTGTAGCCTGAAGAACATGATCAAATCCACTGGAGGTGCGTACATAGGTAAAACCGAGCTCTTCAATCAGCTTATTGATGGTATCCACATCCGTACTGAGAAAACTCCAGTTATCCATCTCTATGCTCCTTGAGCGGGCATACTCACGCATCATCTCCGGGGTATCAATCATCGCATCAAAACCGATGGTCACCACATTGAATTTATCTACCCCTAACGACTCATTGGCCATCTCAACCATCTTCTTCAAGTGTTGCGTGGTCATTTGGCAGATCTGATAACAGCTTGTATATACCAGACTGATGATGAGTGGCTTTCCTCTATAGCTATCCATCTGCACGGGTAATCCATCGATACTGGTAAAGGTGTAACTGGATAGCTCATTACCAATCACACTGCTACTCTTATCCAGAGCACTCTTATGATTAAACACCGCAGCGTTCACATCAGTTTCACTCTGTACTGCAGAGCCCGCAGAAAGAGAGAAAAACAGTAGCGATAAAAACAGTGCAGTAGCCCTGTTTTTCATAGAGATCATGTAATACATTAAAGGGGATCGTTACACTAGATGTACATCAACCACTGCAGCGACCATCAACAACACCAGTTGGATCAAAGAGGCGAAAAAACTCGACATGGCTGTCTCCCGATTAGTATCCCGGATAAGCACGATATTTTTGTACAAAAAGTAAAACCCGCCAACTGCTGCACCGAGGAAGTAAACGACGCCCAACCCCAGATCAAAGAAGAGTGGAAGCAGTGAAGCCCCGACAAGAAGCAGTGAGTTGCCAAAAATTGCCCATGCGGCATTGTGGTCACCCACAACGACCGGAAGCATCGGAATATTGCCACGTGCATAATCTTCACGAAGAGCAATCGCCAAACTCCAAAAATGAGAAGGGGTCCACAAAAACAGGACCACCGAAAATATCATTGGAAAGGTGTCCAAGCCTGTCGGGTTCACCGTTGCGGCTCCAGCCAGCACGGCAAAACTTCCAGCCAATCCACCCACAACAATATTTAACCAGGTACGGCGCTTTAGCCACCAAGTGTATACAAATGCATAGAAAAACGCGCCTAAAAACACATAAAATGCCGCCATGCCGTTGATGACATAGGCTGCAATAGAAACTGAAATGAAGAGCAGGGAGTAAAGAAAAATCGGCCATTCTATACCGGCTTTGATCTCACCTGTTACAAAGGGGCGATTACGAGTTCTCTCCATACGCCCATCATAATCTCGCTCGAGATATTGATTAAAACCACCAGCACTTGCTGATGAAAGAAGCACTGTCAACAACAGCACCCATATTTGTGATGCAGGGACAGAGGGTCCCGGCGTAATAGCAAGCCCAACAACTGCTGTGAGGGCAATTGTAACACCAATACGTAACTTAAAGATGTTCGCAAGTTGCTTGAATCCAATTGCCACTATTCTATTTCCTTTAGCACTACTATTGAGTAGTCAATAATACTCGAAAATAGGGCATGATGCCAGCCTTTAGTATAACCGGCATATCCCCTTGAATTAATCATAAAAAAACAGGGACAGGTGTTGCCACCTGCCCCTGTTTCTCAACAGAGACTTAAGATAGTCCCCAAACCGATGAGAGGTACTTCCAGTTAACGAAGTAGTACAACACAAAGGTAGCGAGGAAGACCAGGGCCATGATAAATGTTCCTGGTGCAACGAAGCCACCGATACCGATATCCTTGTGAGAAACAGTATCTGCAGGTGCACGCTCCAGCAGTGGTGGACGATCTGTTGTATAGCTGTCAGCGCCACGGAAGCCCATGAAGCCTACCTTGCTATCAACCTTCTTACCAAACAGAAGAGTACCAACAGCAATGACACAGAACAGCGCTCCGCCAATAATGGCCATAGCAGCAAAGATACCTGTCAGACCCATCAGAGTATAAGCAATCGCTGGATACTCAAAGGCATAAGGAGCACCCGTAAACGCCATATCCCAGTGTCTACGTGCTACACCCATGGTACCCGCACCCATCATGAATACCGAGAAACCAGCCATACCCAAACCAAACAGGTAGGGTTGCAGCTTAGCCAGCTTAAACATGAAGATTTCACGCCCGAACAGGGTTGGTAGCAGGAAGTAGGTTGCCGACATAAATGCCATGGTTGTACCCAGTACGACCGTTGCATGGAAGTGACCAGGAACGTAGATGGTGTTATGGATGATCAGGTTAATCTGCTCAACACCCATAACTACACCGGAGATACCACCGATGAAGCCAAAACCGATCAGAGAGATGAACATGGAGGAGAACACTGGATTTCCCCATGGTGCTTTCTGCAACCAAGTGAATAGACCATTATTCAGCCCCTTCATTCGCTGAGCAACCTCAATCGAACCTGGAACAGTCAGACCGTGGATCATACTAGCCAGTACGGCAAGATACATTGCGTAACTGGTGTTGAATACCTTCCAAGTAGAACTCACACCTGGATCTACCAGAATGTGGTGAGCCGATGCAAGCTGCAAGAAGAGGATGTAGAGCAAGAATGCTGTACGACTGACCTTCTCAGACATTGGCTTAGCACCAAACAGAAGACCTGCAACCATATACCAGATGGTGATATGCGCAGCAACGTTAATCTGCTGTGAGGAGTGACCCAACGCCCACCAGATCACACGATACATCAGTGGATCAATATGAGAAACCAGACCAACAGACCAGAGGAATGTAGGAATCAGGATGATTGCACCCGATGCAATGGTGAACACAGCGATGATTGCCGCAACAGTTGCACCATATACGATCAGAGGAACCGATCCTTCATAGGTTCTCTCCTCTTTGGCGATTACCAGTGTTCCAAAGAAGATGAAACAACCGATCAGTGCACCTACTGCAAACAGGATCAGACCCAGGTAGAACAGTGGCTCTGCTGGCATTGGCACGTATGATGTCATCATCACACTGGAGTTACCCTGCAGGATTGCGTAGTTGGTCATTACCGCACCAACCAGCATCAGGATATACTGAACCCAACCCCATCTCGGAGCGGCGATCCTTACTCTCAACAGTGCCGTTGAGGCAAAGTAGAGTACCGCCATCTCGAAGAAGATGATAAAGATAATCAACATATCAATACCGTGAGCAGTCAGTGCCTGATAGAACTGAGCTGTTGGAAGTGTATGCAGTGTTGGCATACGTGTTGCGGTAACCAGTGTAGCCAGTATTCCGCCAATCAGCAGAAATACAACCGCCGTAATCGCGTTAACCTTCATCAAGGTTTCCGCACTCTTATTAAAGAATAGTCCGCTACCCGGATCCATTCTGAATAATGCTTTTGAAGAACTCATTTTTATTTATCCCTTTTTACTCTGTAACGTAGATTTTACTGGTCATAAAGTGATGACCGACACCACAGTATTCGTTACAGATAATTGTGAATTCACCTGCCTGATTTGGGGTAATCGTCATTACTGACTCATAACCTGGCAAAATCTGGGCATTAATATTAATTGGCTGCACTGAGAAACCGTGCTGCCAATCCATAGAGGAGAGATGGAGACGATATGACTCGCCCTTCTTCAGCTCAAGTGCTGGATACCACTGCCATTTTTTGCCCAGCATGTAGACATCAGAACCTACAGGAGGTTTAACCACTGGAACATTCCACTGGGTCTCTTTACGCACGGTATGGGCATCAACCATGGCGTTAACCTTATCCTGAAAAACCTCAGGGTGGGTTCGATAAGCCTCGTTAGAGAGGTTCTGGTTTCCGTAAATGTGCCAGATAGGCATCATTGCGAACATAAACAAGCACCACAAAAGAGCAATTCCGACCCAAAGCCCTTCGGAACGGTCTACCGGTACTTTCCACCAGATCACATCTGATGGGGGTAATATTGTACTCATGACAAATTCCTCCTGATTATTTAACCATGGGGATGGAGATAACTTCCATAATTCCCCACATGGTATATAAGACTGTTGGTACTGCTACTCCGATGAATAACAATAAGAACGGGTTATCCAGCAACCGCTGCATTGCCGGTATATTCTCTTCGTTTGACTGCTCTTCCACTAGTTTGGCACTCCCTTAGGTTTTCAAAAATTTGGCTGGTCTGCTTGTGTAGGAGTCATCGTAAAATGCCCACACCCAGCCGAGTAGATATAAAAAAAATAGGTATGGTTTTTCACAAAACACATACCACTCTCTAGCTATCCCATTCTATATGGTTACCCAAGTCGGGTTGGTTGACCTAGATCAAACCAGTATACAGCTGAAATCACCCAGAAACAAAGCTGAAACAAAAATGAAACAATCGCCATCTACTCTCGCCGCCCATGGAGTGGTGTATGGGTAGCCTTTGACCCTGCCCCCTCCTACAGTGACTCAATTGTGACTTGATATGGCTTCCCCTAAAAACAGGCCGCATAGGGGTATCCTTTTGATTTACAACTAAACTATTCGCATCATCAACTACAGGGAGTACCAGCGATGGACGAGATGTTCACCAAATCGATGGCCCGAAATATCTTCTATGGAGGAAGCTTGTTCTTCTTCCTGCTATTTCTGGCCCTCACCTTCGACACCATGGGAGTCGTACCAACACGCGACAACCATGAAAACCTAACGCCGACCGTAGTGGCCGGTAAGATGCTATGGGAGAAGAACAACTGTATCGGTTGTCATACCCTACTGGGTGAAGGTGCCTACTTTGCACCAGAACTCGGTAACGTCTATGTTCGTTTCGGCAACAGCACAGAAGCGATCAAGGGTTTCATCAAGAGCCGTCCAAAAGATGGTATCCCCGGTCGTCGTAGCATGCCTCAGTTCAACTTCACGGATGAAGAGCTGGAGCAGATCGCACAATTCCTGAAGTACTCTTCAGGGATCAATACTGCGGGCTGGCCACCCAACAAGATGGGTTAAGGAGATATTATTATGGAATATCAATCACAAGCAGTAGCTAAATACTACTTTACCGCCGCCATCGGCCTGTTCCTCGGTCAGATTCTGTTTGGTCTGATTATCGGTCTACAGTACGTCGTTGGTGACTTTCTTTTCCCGGAGATTCCGTTCAACGTGGCCCGTATGGTCCACACCAACCTATTGATCGTATGGTTACTATTCGGATTTATGGGTGCCGCCTACTACCTCATCCCTGAGGAAGCAGAGCGTGAACTGTTCAGCCCTGGCCTGGCAATCCTGACGTTTTGGGTCTTCCTGGTGGCTGGCGCACTGACCATTCTCGGTTACCTGCTGGTCCCCTATTCGACCCTCGCAGACCTGACCATGAATGAGCTGTTGCCCACCATGGGTCGAGAGTTCCTAGAGCAGCCCACCATTACCAAGATTGGTATCGTAGTGGTTGCACTGGCGTTCCTCTTCAACATTGGAATGACCGTGTTGCAGGGGCGTAAAACTGTGATCAACTTGGTATTGTTGATCGGTTTGGTCGGTCTCGCAGTCTTCTTCCTGTTCTCGTTCTACAACCCAGCTGACCTGGTTCAGGATAAGTTCTGGTGGTGGTGGACCGTACATCTGTGGGTTGAGGGTGTTTGGGAGCTGATCTTGGGCGCAATCCTCGCATACGTACTGATCAAGACTACAGGTGTTGACCGTGAGGTGATCGAGAAATGGTTATACATCATCATTGCGATGTCTCTGATCACCGGTATCATCGGTACAGGCCATCACTACTACTGGATCGGTACGCCTGAGTACTGGCAGTGGTGGGGTTCGATCTTCTCTGCAATGGAGCCTATTCCATTCTTCATGATGACTGTATTTGCCTTCACTATGGTGAACAAGCGTAAGCGCGAGCACCCTAATAAGGCAGCGGTATTGTGGGCATTGGGTACAGGCGTGATGGCGTTCCTCGGTGCTGGTGTATGGGGCTTCCTCCACACCCTCGCTCCAGTGAACTACTTCACTCACGGCACGCAGATCACTGCAGCACACGGTCATATGGCCTTCTACGGTGCTTATGCAATGGTTGTTCTGGCAATCATCTCTTACTCCATGCCGATTATGAGAGGGCGGGCAGCCAACAGCAACAAAGCGCAGGTTATGGAGATGTGGTCTTTCTGGTTGATGACCGTCTCTATTGTCTTCATCACCCTGTTCCTGACCGCTGCGGGTATCCTGCAGACTTGGCTGCAACGTATCTCTGACACGCCTATGACGTTTATGGCGACTCAGGATCAGATTGCCATGTTCTACTGGATGCGTGAAGCTGCTGGTGTCGTCTTCCTGATTGGACTTGTGATCTATATCATGAGCTTCTTTACGGGTGGCGATGAGGAGTCTGTAGTGTAAGCTAAAAAGTCTTAACGACTTGAAAGATAAACCCTCACTGCTCTGCGGTGGGGGTTTTTTATTGGCTGCTTGATTGAATTTCTACTCCAAAGGTACTACATTAGTAGTATCAACTAGGAGTTCAACCTATGCCTACCATCAACACCAACTACACCCCACCTCCGATACAGGCCACCTCCAGCATCAATCAAACCCATGAGGCTCTCTCCACGGGGAGTGCCGTCAACAGCACCGACCAAGGCGCAGCTGTACTGGCTATTGCAGAAGGGATGCTGAGCCAATCTAAGGGGTATGATCAGAGCGCACGCAACATCAATGATGGTGTCTCTATGGCTCAGGTAGCGGATGGCGCTCTGGATGAGGAGCAACAGTTAATGGAACGGATGCGCGAACTGGCCACTCAAGCGGCCAATGGTATCTACTCTGACAACAATCGAGCAGCCCTACAAACCGAGATGAGCGAGCTACAGGATGAGTTTCGCAATATCGCTCAGAACACCAGCTTCAACGGTAAGCAGATGCTGGCCGAAAATGGCACAGTGGCCATTCAGGCAGGGGCAGATGCCAACAGCACGATAGCTGTACCCACCACCGATCTCAGCGCCCAACTCAACAGCCTCAACTTCTTCACTATGGATCTCTCTACCCAGCAAGGTGCCGGTAGCGCTCTCGCTATACTAGAGCAGTCCAGTGAACTGGTTTCAGGTGTTCGCGCACAGTATGGTGCGGTGCAGAACCAGCTAGAGTCACGTGTGAGTACCGTACTTGAACAGAACACCAACATTATTGAAGGGCATAGCCGCCTGATCGATACCGATTACGCCGCAACTACTGCTCAACTGGCGCGCCAACAGATTCTGGAGAGCGCCGGTATTGCAATGCAGAGCCACGCCAATGCCTCACGCACTGATGCGCTGCAATTACTGGGTATTTGACCCAGATTAAGGAGCAGCTAATACTGCTTTCGCTATACTATCCTCTGTCATCTATGATCTGAGGCTGTAGCTATGGACATTGCAGAAAAGAGGCTCCCAGGCGATTTTGCGATCTGGATTTTCATCTATGCTGAGCTGCTGGTTTTCGCAGTCTTCTTCATCTCCTATGCCGTCACCCGCAGTAACCACGTCGAACTTTTTAACCACTCTCAGCTACTGCTAGACCGCACTGCTGGGATGATCAATACCGTAGTGCTGATCACCAGCAGCTGGTTTGTAGTCAATGCTGTCCACGCCATTAAGGCGGGTCATGTAAAGCAGTGCACCCGTTGGCTACAGGGAGCCATTGGTATGGGCGCTATTTTCCTCGTTATCAAGATGTTTGAGTTCACTACCAAACACGCTGAGGGGATCAATCTCAGCACCAACGCCTTCTACATGTTCTACCTCTCTCTCACCTTCTTCCACTTTATGCATGTCATTTTAGGCATGGTCATCTTGGTTGCTGTGATGATAAATGCAAAAAAGGGGCGCTACTCGGCCACTGAAACTACAGGAGTGGAGACAGGGGCCTCCTACTGGCATATGGTGGACTTAGTGTGGATTGTTCTCTTCCCTCTCGTCTATCTGATGCGCTAGGAGCAAGTCATGACTGAAACTCGATTGACCTTCATCGTCTGGTTCCTCTTGATCACACTAACACTGCTCGGTTATACCGTTGGGCAGTTAGGGATGAGCGGTACGGGCGCCCTTGCCATCTTGCTGGGTGCTGCACTCATCAAAAGTCAGCTGGTAATCAGCCACTTTATGGAGATGAAACACGCCCCCAGTTTTTGGAAGTGGATACCCAGCGCATGGTTAATAGTGGTATTGGGCGCAATCATCCTAACCTACCAATAGCCATTTTCACCCTATTCCAGCACTATTCAGTTGAGAAGCAGCCCAAGCGACCTACAGTCTAGATATGGGAAAATTTATCCTACTGCTACTACTTACGATACCTGCCACCATCAGCGGGAGCGGACACGAGCAGATCAACCATAGCGATCCCGTTATCCCCATCCTGCTCGCATTGACCATCATCACCTTGATTGCATTGATGGGGCGAGAGGTCGCTCAGCGCCTAGAGCTCCCCTCTGTATTAGGCGAGCTGACCATTGGTATCTTGATTGGCAACCTCGGTTACTGGTTAGGCAGCGACTTGATCGCCGTACTGCGCGAATCCACCGCCGTCTTCAACGCGATTACCCTCACCTTTGAGAACGGCACTACGCTGGAGGCTGCACTACAACAGACCCTGGACCCACCACAGGTGGCACAGCTACTGCCTATTCTCAGCAGCGCAGATGGAAATCGCATCATTGATCTTATTCAGGTGATCGACATCTTTTCTCGCATTGGGCTACTGTTTCTGCTATTTGTGGTTGGACTGGAGTCCTCAATTCATGAGCTCAAAGCCTCCATCAAACCGGGCATTCGGGTTGCTGCCATCGGCGTAATCGCCCCCTTTATTCTCGGGTTCGGCGTAATGGAACTCTTTGCCCCCAGTGCCGGCTGGTCCTCCGCACTGATGGTCTCCATCGCCCTCTGCGCCACCAGTATCGGCATTACTGCCCACGTCTTTCATGAGCTACAGATGGAGAGTACCCGTACCGCACACATCGTATTGAGTGCTGCAGTGATTGACGATGTACTGGGGCTGATTATGATGGCGATTGGTATTGATATCATCTTCCGCGGCAGCTTCGACGCCATGACCGTCCTCTACTCCATCTCTCAGGCGATCATGTTTTTGGCCTCTATCTATCTGCTAGTCCCCACCCTGATTCGCTTTACCATCCGTCACCTCCACCACTTCTCTCTCTGGGAAGCGGAGCTGTTTGTCTCTTTCCTACTACTCACCACCCTCTCTTGGCTGGCAGACTTTGTGGGACTCTCTGCCATTGTTGGTGCCTTTGCCGCCGGACTGATTCTGAGCAACAAAGAGTTCACCTACTGGAAACAGAATTGTGAAAACGAGGCCTCCTGCTATCTGGACGAGGAGATCAAGAACCAGATACGTCCTTTTGAGGCGATCCTCGCCCCCATCTTCTTTGTACTGATGGGAACACAGGTCAAGCTAGAGGCCTTTCTCAATCAAGAGATTCTGCTTCTCGCCTCAGCACTCACCGTAGTTGCAGTCGCCGGAAAACTGGTAAGCGGATTGGGGGCCCCCGCCCACTACGCCCGCTTTGCAATTGGTGCAGGGATGGTGCCACGCGGTGAGGTCGCACTGATTCTTGCCTCGCTCGGTAAGACCGTGGGGGTACTCAGCTCAACTCTGTTTACTGCAGTGGTAATGATGACCATCATCACCACCCTGTTAGGGCCTCCCCTGCTCAAATGGCAGCTCAACAAGGCTCCATTGAAATAGCGCCCTCTACGGCAATTGACACAAATTAAAGAGACAATTCTCAAATTCAGCCATACTCTTTCCCCATCGTATCCGCAATACAAGAAAACCGAAGAGAATAGAGCATGCCTTCTTCCCTACCCTACTACCAGCCTCACGCTAATGAGGTGGAGCTGTTCGAATACGCCTTCAACAACCAGCTCCCCGTACTGATCAAAGGGCCTACCGGCTGTGGAAAAACTCGCTTTATCACCCATATGGCCGCCAAACTGGGGATTCCACTCAA
>JABGQL010000146.1:0-20465 GCA_018648825.1 Gammaproteobacteria bacterium | reverse complement strand
CGCTTTATCTCCATCCGCTTTGACTTCCCCTCGATGGAGCTAGAGCGAAAAATCCTCAGCAACGAGACTGGAGCCAGTGAAGATGTAGTAAAACGGCTGGTCTCCCTTGGCAAAGCATTACGCGCACTGAAGGATCATGATCTAGAAGAGGCCGCCTCCACCCGTTTACTGATCTATGCGGCACGTCTAATCCACAGTGGTTTTGATCCCGTTGAGGCGTGTCGCTGCTCACTGGTAGAGCCATTGACTGATGACCTAGAGACAGCCGATGCACTGATGGAGATCGCCCGCGCGACCTTCGGCAAATAACCAGCAACTGCAGATAATAATAGAACATGGAAGAGCAGGTTGGGGCCTATTGGCACCGCTGGATCACCCGCACCGCTAACCGCAGATTCCCTGAGGCAGCAGTCGCTCTGGAGGATATCCAGAAAACAGTCGGGGTACTGTTTCGTGCACTGGGGGGCGATGCTGGACTCAAGGTAGAGGCCAGCTACGCCACCGACCACTTTGGTCACCGCTCCCTATTACAGAAGATTGCAGGCTCAGACAAGCGCACCCACAGCGCATGGCGAGATGAGCAAGCGCTGCTGCTACCTCCGGTGATCGATCAATTTCCAGAGTCTAAACTCAACCGAGATCTCTACCTCTGGTTGGCCATGCTCGCTTCAGGAATGGAACACAATGCCAAACTTCACTGGATGGAACAGAACCGCATCAACAGTGCCTCTACACTACAACGCTTTCCCGGCTTTCAGCCGCGCTATCTACATTTGGTCAAGGCGACCTTAAGCAACCGCCCTCCCCTAGAAAAAATCCCCACTGAACAGCAGCCTGCGGAGCAGATGATTCGAGATCTACTACTCGACCCATTCACCCCTATTCCAAGCTGTAACAGGGTTGGGCGACAGTTCACTCCAGTACCGCTGTGGTTGGTACCCCCTCCCGATCACATGGAGGGGATACAATCTATCCAGACTGAGGAGAGCAGCAGCTCTGACGACAGCAGCCAGAGTAAGAAACCTAAAGATCAGAAGCGACGCAAGGCCGAACGCACCGAAAACCCTGACGGTAAAAGTGGGCTGATTGCCCTGCGCATGGAGACCATCTTCAGCTGGGCCGAATATATCAAGGTCGACCGTACCACCGATGATGATGAGGACGAGGATGCAGAGCACCGCGCCGATGACCTCGACCACCTCTCTATCACCCGCGATGGACAGACCTCCGGCAACAAACTGAAGTTTGATCTCGATCTACCTGCGGCTGAATATGATGACACCCCGCTCCACGATGGCATACGCTACCCAGAGTGGCACTACAAAAAGCATCTACTGGTGCCTCGACAGTGCCGCGTCATCCCCTATCTCGCCACCCATGCAGAACCCTGCACCCTACCACAGCAGTTGAGCCAGTCGGCACGCAAGGTCCGCCGTCAATTTGAGGCGCTAATCCCCACCCGCACCTGGTTCCGGGGAGAGATGGAGGGTGCCGAGGTGGATCTGGAGGCCTTTATCGAGTTCACTGCAGACCAAAAAGGGCAGTCGCAAGGGGCTGAACCTGCTCTCTACCGGAACTTCCGCACGGGCAACCGTGACCTCTCTACACTACTCTTGGCTGATCTCTCTCTATCCACCGATAGCTGGGTCAACAACCACTCCCGTATCATTGATGTGATCCGTGAGAGCCTCCACCTATTTGCCGATGCACTGGCTCATACCGGAGATCAATTTTCACTCTATGGCTTCTCCTCGCGCAGCCGCGAACATGTCCGCTTCCATCAACTCAAAACCTTTGAAGAGCCCTTCAACGATACGATTCGTGGCCGTATTCAAGCCGTGAAACCGGGATATTACACCCGCATGGGGGCCGCTCTTCGCCACGCCACCACACTACTCTCCAAACAGGTCGCCAGCCGCCGCATTCTACTCTTATTGACCGATGGCAAGCCCAACGACCTCGACCACTATGAGGGGCGTTACGGTATTGAGGATACCCGAGAGGCAATCTTTGAGGCAAAACGGGCAGGACTCTACCCCTTCTGTGTCACCATCGATGAGGAGGGGGGTGACTACCTGCCTCATATCTTTGGGCCTGCAGGCTATATTGTCATTCGTCGTCCTGAGGAGCTACCACTACGCTTGCCACGACTCTATGCACAGATCACCCAAGGGCCGCAGTGATAAGGCGGCAGGACATAATAAATATGCCTGTATTTATTGTGTCCGGTCGCCTAACGAGCACTATGCTTCTGAAGCCTCGACAGGGAAACACAAGACCACTGTCGCTCCTCTATCCAACCCTTCGCTCTCGAATTGAATAGTCCCCTTCAAGTTGTGAATAAAGTTAGCCGTCGCATGCAGACCAAACCCACTTCCCCGCTCTTTGTTGCTATAGCCAAAAACAAACAGCTGCTCTAGCTGTTCTGGTTCAATACCAACTCCATTATCCGAGAGTCTCACGACCAACTCATCACCCTGCCGCTTGACCGACAAGGCAATCCTGCCTTGAAGACTAGGCTCCTTTTGCATCCGCTCAATAATCGACTCATAACCATTCTTCACTAGATTATTGATTGCCTGAACCATCTGATTCTTGGGCAACCTCACTTTGTCCGAAACGGAGTCAAACTGCTGTTCCACCTCAATATTGAGCTTTTCCAGGGTATCTTGCTGCATCAATAACACATCATGGATCACCTCTTTAAAGTAGAAAACACTAACATGGAGCCCACGCTTTACACTATTCTGCTGTACCCTAATAATCTCTGAGATATGTTGAAGACTCTGTTTCATACGCAGCAGACTCTGACCCTCAATTTGATCCAACTGAGAGGATAAAAGGCTACCAATAGAGCGATCAACCACCATACGAACCTTATCCAGCTCTGCCGTATCCACCTCGGCATCGATACAGACCGTTTTATGCGCATCCAGTATCTCCAGTACCCTGGAGAACAGCAGATCAATCCGCCGCAGTGCTCCAACTCCCTTTTCGATACGCATCACCCCCCCCTCAATACCGGTCAAGGAGTTACCAATGTTATGCAAAATCATCGCTGACATCTCAGCAATACCCGCCTGAAAAGCCGCATACCCTTCACGCCGCTCTGCCTGCAAACGTTCACTCAGGTCATGTATCACCAAAACAGTACCATCAACCATTTTCTCCCTATTTTGCTCATGCTCCAGTAACGCACCTGAAACCTGTACAGGAATCCCCTCCCCCTCTCCTATAAGCATCCCCTCAAAAGAGAACAGGTTCTCCAATAAGGCATCCATCTCTTGCTCTACAAACAGTGATTGAAACGATATTCCCAATAGATCCTGCTTGGATCGACCTACCATCTGCTCCAGCTTCTGATTAAATTTGGTAATATTTCCCTGAGGATCAACCACAACCAACCCCTCATCCATGGATTGAAGAATCAGATCCATCTGATTCTTCTGTTCGGTACTCTCCAGCATTGCCTGCTCCAATGCCTGAGTACGGTCATCTACCTGCTCCTCTAAACTGTCAGCCAACTGCTGCAAGCTATGCTGGGAGGTATTCAGGTGAGTCATCATCACCCGGAAAGATTTTGCCAACAACATCAACTCCACGCCACTGTGGATATCGGGAATTGTGGCGCTTTTCCCTTCAGCAATACGCTCTGTTGCATCCGTCAACTGCTGAAGCGGTTGGGAGATCATACGACGGAAGAAGAGTATGGTGGTAAGCGCAAGAATCACGACCATCAATAACAGCAACATCAGCTGGTTCGACAGCATACCGCGCAACACCGCTTGATGTCTGGAGCGATCCATTCCGACCTCCATACGCCCCAAATCAGCGTGTAGTTCACTATCTCCCGGCGGAATCTGCTTGCTGTAGATATACAGTTGATCACCCTCAGCTACCGCACCATACTCCACCTTACCGCTACTATCGCGGATCACCGCATAGACCACCTCCTCCTCATTTTGTATCACTGTGATCATATCCGTTAGAAGATCATCCTCAAAATTTTGCAGATAGTCCGATGCCATAATGGTCAAGCCATTGAGGTAAAACTCGACCTTGTCATCCATCGCCCGATCCAACATACGACTGGTCGATTGATAGTGAAAATAGCTCCCTGCCCCCAGCACCAAAATGGTTATCGGGATCAGAAAAACGATAAATTTAGTAGTAAGGGTATTCAAGTTTACCTGCATAAAGTTTCAAACAAACAGTGTACTGCATATAATGATTTAAGGGGCAGGTGGTAACAATCCCAACTCACGCACTGCACTATGCCACTGCACTGTCTGCACATACGATTGGGCTGAGTGGACCAAAGGGTGATCCTGATTCTTTAAGTCATAGACCAGCCCAACAGCAACTCCAGCAGAAAATCCCTCAACTTGTAGTCGATTCAGGTCACTAAAATTGGGATGAGCTCCAAACCCAATAGCACCCCTCCCCTCTGCATGTTTGAGTAGGGTAACCACCTGATGGTCTTTCTTCAAAACCTTATCAAATTTCGCTTTCTCAAAGGCAGGGTATACTTTTTTAAGCACCCCAAACAGCGCCTCCGTCGACTCACGCCCAACCAGAACCACCGGACTGTCACTACCACCGACCTCACTCCAGCGTCTGATCTTCCCTTGGTAGAGCGCTACCACCTGCTCTAGTGTGAGACTGGATACTCCGGCATCCTCACCAGTTGCAAATGCGATAGGGATACGTGCCAATACAATCTCACTCTTATTCATTGCCTTCTCACGGGCGTTCAGTGGACGACCCGTTCGACCGAACACATAAGTTGAGGAGGCCTTGATACCTCCCGCATGTTTGACTGAACGGGGCGGCACCATAAATTGGTAGTGGCGGACAGCTGGCTGCTTCGAAAAATGTTTCACAAACAACTCTACCACCTTGGTGGATGGGCCTGCCCCAGCAATCATCTGCTTCCCTGCCTGACTCGGCATCGAAAAGAGTAGCGTAAGAAGAACCATAACGCCTATGGATAATTTTTTATTCACCATCATTCTCTTTTCCATATAAAACACCCTAAGTATAGATAGCTACTGTAGCCTGTAGCCACGACTACATACAACCATATTCCACCACAAAAACCTGTCATTACACAATTTGAACTCTGGCCAATGTACCTCCAGACTCTCTGTTGTGCAGTGAAACACGCCACCCATTAACACTGGAGAGGCTCTTCACAATCGCTAACCCCAGCCCATTGCCTCCACTATCCTGTGAACGGGACTGCTCCAGGCGATAGAAGGGCTGAAACACCTTCTCCAACGCCTCTTGCGGAACCCCCTCCCCTCGGTCCTCAATTTCAATGCGCACCTCATCTGAGCCACACTGCAACGAAACATTGATCAATTGACCACCACTATAGCGGTTTCCGTTGTCAATCAAATTAGAGAGCACTCGATGCAGTGCTGTGATATCCAACGGCTGAACACATGGTTCAGAAGGTGCCCACGCTATATTGGCCCCTCCGCGCTGTTTGCGATCAACCACCGAGGTGATCACTTGGTTGATATCCACCGCCTCTCTCTTCCCCTTACGCCCACCACGCGCATACTCCAACACTTCGCTGATCATCCCATCCATCACATCAAGATCATCAACCACCCCCTCAATCAGCTCTCGGTCTTGCTCTTTTGAGAGCATCTCTACACTGAGACGCATACGTGCCAATGGGGTCTTCAAGTCATGAGAGATTCCTGCTAGCAATGTTGAACGATTCTCCGTAATACTTTGGACGCTCTTCACCATCCAGTTAAACATATGCACCAATGAGGTAAATTCTGCCGGCCCTTTTTCCGGCAATGGTTTGGGATACTCCCCCATCCCCATCTCTCCTACCGCTGTGCGCAACTCGTCAATCGGGCGTACCAACCAACGTGAAAGAAAGTAGACGGATACCATTGAAACAAAGACAACCAGTAACAGCACGACCAACAGAACAGGAGGGTTAAGACACCCTTTACGCTCCGTCAAGAAGCCAATGCGCAACAGCTCCCCCCCCACACTTGGAAGATCAATCCAATAACGCCCCCCCCCCAGAAAAACACCCTCATCCTCCCAAATCATCACGGGCTTACCAAGTCGTTGCTCCAGCTCATCTTCTACAAAGTGCCAAAATGGAATACGCCATTTTGCTGGCTGCAGTTGCAGATCCGGTATCGTAGAAAAAAAACTGCTATTTTCCTCTAGCCGTTGAGGTTCAGTCACCAAAGCCTGCAATTCGTCGACAAATTCTCCAACCTGGATACGCACAGTGGGCAGAGCCATCTGGTTAAAAAAGATTACAAAGGTGGTGATTTGCAATAGAAAGGTCACTAACCCAACCAACAGCATGGTACGACTATAAATACTCCGTGGCATTCTGAACAGTTGCACTGGCTATTCCTGATCAGTAAAGAGGTAACCCACACCGCGTACAGTCTTGATATAGTGTGGATGATGTGGGTCAGCCTCAATTTTTTTGCGAATGCGGGTAATACGCACATCAATACTGCGATCAAAGGCCCCCTCAACACCATCATCCAGTAGGTCCAGTAGGTGGTCACGACTCATAACATGGTTGGGTCTGGAGGCGAGATGACGCAACAGCTCAAACTCTCCTGAAGTCAGTTCAATATACTCCTCTCCCCGAGTCAATGAGTAGCTATCCAAGTCCATACAGTATGGTCCAAAAGAGAGTTGACCCTCTGACTGAGCGGGTTGAGCCCCAACCACTTGAGGCTTATCGGCACGGCGCAGCACCGAGTGGATACGGGCCAAAAGTTCACGCGGATTAAATGGCTTTGCCAGATAATCATCTGCCCCTACCTCCAAGCCAACAATACGGTCAATCTCATCTCCTTTTGCACTCAAGATGACGATAGGAATCTCACCCTCTGCACGCAAGCGTCGCGCAATAGAGAGCCCATCCTCTCCCGGCATCATCAAGTCCAGCACGATCAGGTCGGGAGTAGACCCCTGTAACTTATGGTCCATATCCACGCCATCTTCCGCAGTGGACACATCAAACCCCTGTTCATTCAGGTATCGACACAGTAGGTCACGTAGTTTCTGGTCATCATCAACCACGAGTATCCGTTGTTTCTCAGTAGGCATCCTTTTCTCCCTTAAGAAATCATTAAAACGAAATATTTTGAAACATTGGTGAAATCATTTAGAAATGCTGAGCCATTACTCTAGTAGCCAATGGACAGGTTGCTAGGGGCTTTCCCTCCTCCTCATTGCTTCTGGCTTCCTGTTCATATTTTCAGAGCGAACGCTCTACTCAAAGTATCCGTACTTATCTGCCTCACCTGTTATACAACACCTACAACTACAGTGACTCCATCACTCGGACCAGTCGTGCTCTGGCCTCAGTAGCCACTGGCTGCAGCGCATCAAAATCGGAGAGTCCGAGGAATAGATTGGGGTCTAGAAATTCAACCTGAATCTTCTCTTCATCATCTTCTCTAAGCACCACATTACAAGGCAACAATGCGCCCACATGGATATCTGCATCGATTGCTTGTGAAGCGAGCGGTGGATTACAGGCCCCAAGGATTCGGTAGGGGCGCATATCACGGTCGATCTTCTTTTTCAGTGTCCCAGCCACATCAATATCGGTTAGTACACCGAACCCCTCTGCCATCAACGCCTCAGTAACCTGGGTTACTGCATCATCAAATCCACAGCTCAGTGTTGCTCCAAAGGTATAGCTCATTTTCCATCTCCATTAGTGGGTTAAAAGTCACACATCTATAACAATGTCTCTTCAGAGTACCCGGCCCGCTGTAATATGTCATGCAGATGGCTCAAAGCACCCACTTGAATCTGCCGTATACGTTCACGGGTCACCCCCAACTCCTCTCCCAAGGCATCCAGCGTCATCTCCTCCTCTTCCATCAACCCAAAGCGGTGGACCACAACCTTGCGCTCACGATCTTTAAGTCCATCTAACCACTCACTGAGATGGGAGTAGACCTCTTCCTGCAACAGGGTCTCATCTTGTGCAGAGAGCGATTCATCTTCGATCACTTCACCCACAGTCTGGCTGGAACCTTTGGTAACAGGGATATCAATCGAGGTGTGTGGCTCGTTAAATCTGATGATCTTACCCACACTCTCTTCGGACTTCTCTAAGACCTCAGCGATCTCAGAAAGTTCTGGGTGGTGGTTCCCAGATTGTACTAGCTGACGCGAAGCCCGTAAGTAACTACGCATCTCACGCAAGATATGGATCGGGAGACGCACAGTACGCCCCTGACTCATCACGGCTCGGTCTACACTCTGGCGGATCCACCAAGTGGCATAGGTAGAGAAACGAAAGCCCAGCTCTGGATCAAACTTTTCAACGGCGCGCATTAACCCAAGGTTCCCCTCCTCTACCAGATCCATAAAAGAGACCCCTTGATTCTGGTAGCGACGAGCGATACTTACCACTAAGCGCAGGTTGGACTCAATCAGCCGATTTCTCGCATCAATATCCCCCTTTTGCACCTTACGTGCCCACACCTTCTCCTGCTCTGCAGTTAACAGTGGGTACTGACGAATCTCCTGCATATAGAGGTGCAGTGCATCATGATCTTTACCGAGCAGTTTACCTGCTGAAAACTCTTCTTCTATAGCCACTATTTCTCCAGATACCGCATTGGGTCGACCGGTTTGCCGCCCTTTCTCACCTCGAAATGAAGCTTGACCCGGTCTGTGCCGCTGCTCCCCATTTTTGCAATCTGCTGCCCCGCCTTAACCACATCCCCCTCCGCAACTTGTAACGCGCTATTGTGCGCATAGGCAGTCAGCATATCGTTATCGTGTTTGATGATCAACAGTTTGCCATAACGCACCAGTCCTGTTCCACTATAAACCACTTTTCCACCACCCGCTGCACGCACCGGATCTCCCTGCTTACCACTGTATTCAACCCCGGTAATACCACGAGAGGTTGAGAAGCGCTGGGTGACTTTTCCCGATACAGGCGCTTTAAGTTTGCTACTGCGGCCTGCACCAGAGCGACTCTGCGGCCTCTTCACAGGCTTCTGTGCCGTTTTTGCCGGTGGTTTTTTCTTAGCGACACTGCGGCCAGAGGCGTAGCTGGATTTAAGCTTTAACTTCTGCCCGACACGAATGGTATAGGGGGCACGCAGACGGTTCCATTTTGCGATATTGCGGCTCTGTTGACCGCACTTATCGGCAACCTCACTCAATGTATCCCCACGTTGCACCGTGTAGTAGCTACCACTACAGCGTGTGGCGGCACGCTTGATGACTCTCTTTTTCTTTGCAGGACGCAGCCTCAACACTTGGCCGCGGTGAATGGTGTAGGGAGATTTCAGCCCATTCCAACGCCCCAGATCAAGATGGTCGAGATCATACTCCATCGCAATCATATAGAGGCTGTCACCCGTTCTTACCGTATAGGTTTTGGGTATGGCGCCTGCAAACTGTGTGCGGTTATCAACCGGAACGACAAAGGTGCGAGGCCCTCCACATCCCACCAAGAGTAGCGAGAAGATCAACAAGCAGAGTGTCTGTTGCTGAAAAAGGCGCACCCTCAATGCCTCAGAAAATAGTAGATCGACCCTAGAGCCACCGCAATCCAACCCAGTCGACTCATCCACGCACGCTCCATATTGAGGAAGTGCTCTCCCCCCCAAATCACGAAAGCGGCAACCAGATAGAAGCGGGCACCACGCCCCACCAGTGAGGCGAGCATAAATAGCGGTAGAGACATCGCCAGCGCTCCCGCACTGATGGTAAACAGTTTATAGGGGATTGGAGAGAAGCCAGCGAGGAAGACGATCCACAGCCCATACTCATCAAACAGTATCTGCGCTTGATCAAAGGAGGGCTGCAGCCCCCACTCAGTGATGAAGGGGGTGATCAACTCCATCCCATAGGCCCCGATCAGATAACCAAACAGCCCCCCAAGTACCGAGGCAACCGTAACCAAGGTGGCATAACGCCACCCCCTATCGGGGTGAGCCAGCGTCATCGGAGCCAGCAGCACATCCGGTGGCACCGGAAAGAAGCTCGACTCAGCAAAGCTCAGCCCAGCTAGGGTGCGCTCCGCATGGGGATTATCCGCCCACTGCGCCACCCGCTGATTAACACGCTGCAGCCACTCCATCAACGTGCTCCAGCCCGCATCGGTACAAAACGAACGGTACCTAGATCATTTTGCTCAAACCCATCCTCAGTGCGAACCAGCTCCAGTAGCTGCTGGTCTTGGCGGTCTGGCCCTACCGGAACCACCATGCGTCCCCCAATCGCCAGCTGATTGAAGAGCTGCTTAGGCACCCCAGAGGGGGCTGCGGTAACGATGATGGCATCAAACGGGGCCTTCTCTTCCCACCCCAGGTGACCATCATCCAGTTTCATCTCTACATTTAGAATACCCATCTCTGCAAAACGGTCACGAGCACGGTGAATCAGCGATTTAATACGTTCTACGGTATAGACTTGAGGTACCAGTTTGGCCAGCACGGCAGTCTGGTATCCAGAACCGGTACCAATCTCCAGCACCCGTTGAGGGGGGGTACCACGCAGCAGTGCCTCAGTCATCAAGGCCACAATGAAAGGCTGGGAGATGGTCTGCTCCTGGCCAATCGGCAGTGCGGTATCATCATAGGCCTGATGCCCCAGCGCCTCATCCACAAATTCATGACGGGGAATGGTGCGAATCGCATCCAGTACCTCCGGGTTACTGATCCCCTTCTCTTGCAGCTTCTCAATCAGGCGCTCACGCACTCGACGGGAACGGAACCCCACCTCTCTATTCATGAGAGCCAGCTCTCCATGCCACGTAGCATTGCATGGTGTGTCAGATCGGTATGGATCGGGGTCACAGAGATCCACCCATTTTCTACTGCGTGGAAGTCGGTCCCCTCCTCGCCGTCATCAGCCTTGCCCACAGCCCCCACCCAGTAGACATCCTTGCCACGTGGATCTTTCATCTTCACCACGGGCTCAGAACGGTGTCGTCGTCCGAGGCGGGTCACCTTGAACCCTTTGATCTCTTCCCACGGCAGGTCCGGTACATTGATATTGAGGATGGTATCGGACTGCAAAGGGTGATCTTTCAGCCGTTCCAGCACCTTCTCCACCGCAATGGCTGCGCTTTCAAAGTGGTTACAGCGCCCATCTTTACAGACCAGAGAGACCGCAACCGCAGGTAGGCCGAGAAAACGCCCCTCCATCGCTGCGGCAACCGTACCAGAGTAGAGTACATCATCTGCCATATTGGCCCCGGCATTGATTCCGGAGATCACCATCTCTGGGTCCTCCTGCAACAACCCAGTAATGGCAAGGTGAACACTATCCGTAGGGGTTCCATCCACTGAGTAGTCCCCATTTTCATGGGTAAACAGGTGCAGAGGATGTTCCAGCGTCAGTGAGTTACTGGCTCCGCTACGGTTACGGTCAGGGGCGACCACCACCACATCAGCCAGCTGTAGCATATGCGTACGTAGCGTTTGCAGGCCCGGGGCGTGGACCCCATCATCATTACTCAGAAGAATTTTCATAGGTTCAAGATTTTACAAAAAAAAGGGGCCTCGATGGCCCCTTTTTTTCTGTTTCGGTAGGAAAAACTATCCCTTCATTAATCCTTGGAAACCTCTTTCATACTCAGACGAATACGGCCCTGGCGATCCACCTCCAGTACCTTCACCTTAATCACATCACCTTCGCTCAGCTTGTCACTCACCTTCTCGACACGCTCTTCGGAAATTTGAGAGATGTGAACCAGTCCATCTTTGCCCGGCAGGATATTAACAAATGCACCGAAGTCCATCAGCTTCACAACCTTACCTTCGTAGATCTTATTGACCTCAACATCAGCAACGATATCGTCAATACGGCGCTTCGCCTCGTTAGCAGCCTCACCATCAGTGGCGGCAATTTTTACGTTACCATCATCATCTAGGTCGATCTTCACGCCAGTCTCTTCCTGAATGGAACGGATCACCACACCACCCTTACCGATCACATCACGGATCTTGTCTGGATCGATCTTCATGGTGACATAGCGTGGCGCAAACTCAGAGACCTCATCACGAGGGGTATTGATCGCCGTACTCATCTCATCAAGAATATGAAGACGGGCATCACGGGCCTGCTCCAGTGCGATCTCCATGATCTCACGGGTGATACCGGTGATCTTGATATCCATCTGCAGGGCAGTGATACCAGCTTCGGTACCCGCTACCTTGAAGTCCATATCGCCAAGGTGATCTTCGTCACCAAGGATATCAGTCAGTACAGCAAAGCCGTTCTCTTCCTTTACTAGACCCATGGCGATACCTGCAACAGGGGCCTTCAATGGAACACCCGCATCCATCATTGAGAGACTGCTACCACAGACCGAGGCCATAGAGCTGGAACCATTCGACTCAGTAATCTCAGACACCACTCGCATGGTGTATGGGAACTCATCTGTGGTTGGAACCACCGCCTGTACACCACGCTTGGCCAGCTTACCATGACCCACCTCGCGGCGACCGGGGCTACCAACACGGCCAGTCTCACCTACAGAAAAGGGAGGGAAGTTATATTGCAGCATGAACGGGTCTTTGAAGCTCCCCTCCAGCGCATCAATAATCTGTGCATCACGCTCGGTACCGAGTGTAGTGACCACCAGCGCCTGAGTCTCACCACGGGTAAAGAGTGCAGAACCGTGTGCGCGTGGCAATACCCCTGTCTTCACAAAGATAGGGCGTACAGTTTTGCTGTCACGACCATCAATGCGTGGCTCACCCGCAATGATACGACCACGAACAGTCTTCTTCTCAAGTTTGCTGATAGCCGCCTTCACGGTATCTTTGTCCCACTCACCCTCTTCGGTGACTAGCTCATCGACGATCTGTGAACGCACTTCGCTCATACGACCGTAGCGATCCATCTTGTCAGAGATCTGGTAGACCTCAGTGATCATCTCGCCAGCGGCGTTAGCAACAGCAGCAGTCAGAGCTGTGTCTTCTGCGACAGGCTCCCACTCCCACTGCACCACATCCAACTCAGCAACCAGTTCATTGATCGCGGTGATCACCACTTGCAACTGCTCATGACCGAACAGTACCGCACCCAGCATCACCTCTTCAGAGAGGATGTTAGCCTGAGACTCTACCATCAGCACTGCATCTGCCGTACCGGCAACGCTCAGCTCCAGATCAGAATCCTCTTTCTCGCTCAACGCAGGGTTGAGAATATACTCACCATCACGGTAACCGACACGTGCTGCGCCGATTGGACCCTGGAATGGAATTCCAGAGATCGCCAGTGCGGCAGAGGTACCGATCATCGCAGCAACTTCAGTATCGGTGTCCTTATCCGAAGAGATCACCGTCGCAATGACCTGAACCTCATTCATAAACCCTTTCGGGAACAGTGGACGAATCGGACGATCAATCAAGCGTGAAGTCAGTGTCTCTTTCTCAGTAGGACGACCTTCACGACGGAAGAAACCACCGGGGATAATACCCGCAGCGTAGAACTTCTCTTGATAGTTGACTGTCAAAGGGAAGAAATCACGCCCCTCCCGAGCCTCCTTCTCTGCAACCACGGTCACCAGCAGGACGGTTTCGCCCATGCTGACCTTGATTGCGCCTGATGCCTGACGGGCAATCTCACCGGTCTCTAGCGTGACCGTCTGATTCCCATACTCAAAACTCTTGATAATTGGCTTCACGTTTTTTGTTCCCTGACAGTAGTTGGGGCAGAGTAGTTACCCTGCCCCATAATCAAAAATTAAATGGACTTTAGCGACGCAGACCGAGTTCGCTGATCAATGACGCATAACGGCTGCTATCTTTACGCTTGAGGTAGTCCAGCAACTTGCGGCGCTGGTTCACCATTTTCAACAGTCCCTGACGTGAGTGGTGATCCTTCTTATGCTCTTTGAAGTGACCGGTCAGATCCTGGATGCGCGCACTCAAAATGGCTACCTGTACCTCTGGGGAACCGGTATCACCTTCAGCTCGCTGATATTTTTTTACAATTTCACTCTTTTGTTCTGCATTTACAGACATTTCAATACTCCAAAATTGCCACACTTTGGCGGCACTATTTCCCAAACTTGTAACAGGATGTTAACTGAACCATCAGCCCACTCTCCCACCACAACGAATTATTGAGCGCATGAGAAGACAGCCACTCAATAGTGTTGCAGAGCCTCTTTAGGATGAAGCCGTGCAACCCAACTCCAAAATTCATAACGAAAATTAGAGAAGATGATTTTACAGAGGTAAAAAGCCTTTTACCAACACTATGTATTTAATCTCACAAAAAGAGATCGTAATAGCGGTTAGGAGGAGGCAACCAGCCTTCTTGGGGCCACCCGGCCATCGCTATCGATCTCGCCAACCCCGAGAAACTCTTTTTGCTCGTTATAGATGCGTATCCAACCTTGGTCCGGCGCACCGGAGATCTGTACCGGCTGCCCTTGACGAATGTAGTAGCTACTATCCGCATCCAGCACCACCGCTTCGTAATCATCAACAGCGCTATCCAGTGAGAGTAGACGTTGATCCAGACCAGACTTGTCCTCCTCCTCACGAATCAGCTCTAGCTGCTCCATGGTCAGCACATCTTGCTCCAGATAGGGGCCGAGCGTGGTACGACGCAGCGCAGTCACATGCGCACCACACCCCAACACCTCGCCAATATCTTCAACCAAGGTGCGCACATAGGTCCCTTTTGAGCAGTGCACTTGAATCACCATGCGCTCTGCTTCTGCATCGTAGCTGATAAACTCCAGCTCAAAGATGGTCACCTGACGCGGCTCACGTTCGATCTCAATGCCTTGATGGGCGAGCTTGTAAAGTGGCTGCCCATTGACCTTGATTGCCGAGTGCATCGGTGGAATTTGCTGAATATCACCCTTGAACTGTTGCAGGGCCTGAGTGATCTTCTCTTCTGTCACCCCCTCAACAGGGCGTTCACTGACCACTTCACCCTCGGTATCCCCAGAACGGGTGACCACACCCAGCTGACACTCTGCCACATAGCTCTTATCTGCATTCAACAGGAAGCCAGAGAATTTGGTCGCTTCACCCAAGCAGATCGGCAGAATGCCGGTAGCGATTGGGTCGAGACTGCCGGTATGTCCCGCTTTCTGTGCAAAAAACAGGGATTTTACCCGCTGTAGTGCACCATTGGAGGTGATACCTGCTGGCTTATCGAGCAGCAGAATACCTGAAATATTGCGGCCTTTTTTTCTTCGTCCCATCTCTACTCTTCTATGCTTGGTATTATGCTTGGTATATTTTCACAGACATGTTTCTCTTCCACCCTACCCCCACTTCACTCCTCTTCCTGCAAAGGGGGGGAGGCTTCTGGTTCAGTGTGTTTGGACTCATCTTCAGCCACGAGATCTTCAATCAGGGTCTCCATATAGCTCCCCCGCTCGACCGACTCATCATATTTGAAATGGAGTTGAGGCACGATGCGCATCTTCAATAGTTTGCCCAGTTTGGTACGCATATACCCTTCCGAGCGTCCCAGAGCATGCATGGTCTGATCCAGATCCTTAACCCCACCCAAGACGGTAAAGTAGAGGGTAGCGTGAGAGAAGTCTGGCGTCACCTCCACCGCGGTCACGGTAACCCACTGTAGTCGTGGGTCACGTAACTCGCGTTGGATCAGTTCACCAATCCCACGTTTGATCTGCTCGCTTACCTTACGGGCACGGCCATTATTGGCAGCCATTAGAGTGTACGAACAACCTCAACTCGCTCAAAGACCTCAATCTGATCGCCTTCACGCACGTCGTTGTAGTTCTTCACACCGATACCACACTCGGTTCCGGAACGTACTTCACTAACATCATCCTTGAAGCGACGCAGTGACTCCAGCTCACCCTCGTAGATCACTACGTTGTCACGCAGCACACGAATAGGGTTGTTACGCTTGACCACGCCCTCAGAGACCATACAGCCCGCAATTGCACCCAGCTTGGGTGAACGGAATACGTCGCGCACCTCGGCGAGGCCGATGATCTCCTCCTTGAAGTCTGGCGACAACATCCCTTCCATTGCGCGCTTAACCTCTTCAATCGCATCATAGATGACGCTGTAGTAGTGCAGATCAATCCCTTCGGCCTCAATCAGCTTCTTGGCAGAGGCATCTGCACGCACATTAAAGCCAATCACAACCGCATTAGAGGCGATCGCAAGATTAGCATCGGATTCATTAATACCACCCACACCGGAGGAGACAACATTGACCTTGACCTCTTCGGTTGCCAGATTCAACAGCGAATCACTCAGCGCTTCAGAGGAGCCATGTACGTCAGCCTTGATGAGGATATTGACGGTATTGACCTCGCCCTCCTGCATGTGCTCAAACATACGATCTAGGCTCGCCTGCTTCTGCTGTGCCAGACGTACATCACGGTATTTGCCTTGACGGAAGTTAGCCACTTCACGCGCCTTACGCTCGTTAGGTACTACAATGGCCTCATCACCCGCTTCGGGTACACCAGAGAGGCCCAGAATCTCAACCGGAGTCGATGGACCCGCCTCTGTTAATAGCTCACCATGCTCAGTGACCATTGCACGAACACGTCCGTACTCACGGCCTGCCAGCAGGATATCCCCCTTACGCAGGGTTCCGCTCTGTACCATCACCGTAGCCACGGCACCACGCCCCTTATCGATACGGGACTCAACCACATTACCCTTAGCGGCTGCATCGGCAACGGCAGTGAGCTCCAGTAGCTCTGCCTGTAGCAGAATGGAGTCGAGCAGTGCATCAACCCCTTCTCCTGTATGTGCTGAGACATTGGCAAACATCACGTCACCGCCCCAATCATCGGGCACTACATCTTTGCTCGCCAACTCATTCTTGACACGATCTGGGTCGGCATCCGGCTTATCAATTTTGTTCACTGCAACAATCAGCGGTACCTCTGCTGCCTTGGCGTGTGCAATTGCCTCTTCGGTCTGAGGCATTACGCCATCATCGGCAGCCACAACCAAGATCACAATATCAGTAACTTTGGCACCACGTGCACGCATCGCGGTAAAGGCGGCATGTCCTGGGGTATCCAAGAAAGCAATATCACCCTTCTCGGTGCTGACACGGTAGGCACCGATGTGCTGGGTAATCCCACCCGCCTCACCCTGAGTCACCTTGGACTCACGTATGTAATCCAGCAATGAAGTCTTACCATGGTCTACGTGACCCATGATGGTAACCACTGGAGCACGCTGTATCCCCTCACCTTCATGCGCTTCACTGGAGACCAGCTCCTCTTCGAGCGCATTCTCTTTCATCAGCACCGCTGTGTGGCCCATCTCCTCCACCAACAGGGACGCTGTCTCCTGGTCGATGATCTGGTTGATAGTCGCCATGGTACCCAGATTCATCATCACCTTGATCAACTCAGCGGCCTTAGTGGACATCTTTTGTGCCAAATCGCCAACGGTAATGGTTTCTGGAATCTGCACTTCTAAAACTACCGGAGCGGTTGGCTTGGTGAAGCCATGTTCACTCTCGATCTCGACCTTGTTACGTCGCTGTGCACGCTTCTGATTCTTACGGCCAGACTTACCCTTGGCAACATGCAGCTCTTTACGACCGTAGCGAGTAGGCTGTTTATTGTCGCCCCCCCCCTTCTTACGCTTATCTGCGGCGGCCTTCTCTTCTTCACGCTTCTTGTTGGCTGCTTTCTCTGCTACCTGACGGGCTTGGTTATCAAGAATACGGCGCTCATCCTCTTCACGATTTTTACGAGCCGTCTCCTCTTTTTCACGAAGTGCTGCCTCTTTCTGACGCTGCTCAGACTCTTTGCGGACACGCTCCTCTTCGATCTGTTTTCTCATCTGATGGTTGCGACGATCTTCTGCCTGCTCCGACAGTTTGCGCTCCTCTTCAGCCCGGCGCTCAAGCTCGGCCTGCTGACGAGTTTCCAGCTCCTTAACCTCATCGGACTGGTTCTGTGCAGTAGATGGGCTCGCGGGCTTGTTGAGAGTACGTTTCTTACGCACTTCAACATTGACACTCTTACCACCCGAGGCACGTGCACCACCCGTCTTCAAGGTCGATTTACGCTTCAGCGTTACTTTGCCCTTGGGTGCACCAGCACCAGAACCGTGGGACTCCCGCAGGAACCCCAGTAACTTCATCTTCTCGTCTTCTGAAATCTCATCATTAACGTTGCTTTTGGTTACACCCGCATTTTCAAGCTGCTCAAGCAGACGGTCTGCGGGAATTTTTACAACCTCAGCGAACTGAGCAATGGTTACCTGTGACATGATACTGTCTCCTAATTCCGTTTACGCCCGTGACTAATTTGACTCAGCTTCTTTTGACTCAGTTTCTGTCTGCTCTTCTTCAGCAAACCACGGTTCTCTCGCCTTCATGATCAGGGCTGAAATCCGCTCTGCGGTCTCCCCCAGGTCCTCAATATCCATCACATCATCTACTGCCTGTTCAGCCAGATCTTCTGCAGTGACCATCCCTGCTGCTGCCAGCTTATAAGCCAGCTGCTCATCCATCCCTTCCAGATCCAGCAGATCTTGTTGAGGGGCACGCCCCTCCAGCACCTCCTCCTGAGAGATGGCACGGGTCAACAGGTAGTCACGGGCACGATTACGCAGCTCGTTGACGATATCTACATCAAACTCTTCGATCGCCTGCATCTCTGCATCATCTACATAGGCGATCTCTTCTACGCTGCTAAATCCTTCCTGAACCAGAATGATCGCTACATCTTCATCCACATCGAGCTGATCCATCAGCTTCTTCTGAATCTCGACTGCCTCAGCCTCGGTCTTGGCCTCGAACTCCTCTTCGCTCATCACGTTCAAGGTCCAGCCGGTTAACTCACTCGCCAAACGGATATTCTGCCCACCACGACCAATGGCCTGAGAGAGATTCTCCTCTTCTACAGCAATATCCATAGAGTGCTTATCTTCATCAACCACAACAGAGACCACCTCTGCGGGGGACATCGCGTTGATCACAAACTGTGCATCATTCTCATCCCAAGGCACGATATCGACACGCTCACCGGCCAGCTCGTTAGAGACTGCCTGTACACGAGAACCACGGATACCCACACAGGCACCAACAGGGTCAATGCGGCGATCCAGACTGTTGACTGCAATCTTGGCCCGAGAACCGGGGTCACGTGCTGCCCCTCTAAGTTCAATCATGCCATCACTGATCTCTGGCACTTCTAGCGTAAACAGCTGCACCAGCACCTCAGGGGCGATGCGGCTCACCATCAACTGCGGGCCGCGCTGCTCGCTCTGGATCTCCATCAAGCAACCACGCACACGGTCACCTGGGCGAATGGGGTCACGTGGAATCTGCTGATTCTTGGGGATCACTGCCTCAGCGTTGCTACCCAGATCAATGATCACATTACCGCGATCCACACGTTTCACGGTGCCACCCAGAAGCTCACCAACCTTTTCACTATACTCTGCAGCAACCTTCTCACGCTCAGCCTCACGCACCTTCTGGAAGATCACCTGCTTGGCCGCCTGTGCAGCAATACGTCCAAAGGCAACCGACTCAATTGACTCTTCGATAAATTCGCCAGGTTTGATATCGGGGTTAATCTCTACCGCATCAATCATCCACAGTTGTGCATCGGGATACTCCATGGCGATCCCAGGCTCATCACCATCCAGCACTTCCCACGTTTGGAAGGTCTCATGCTCTCCGGTGGCCCGATCAATTGCGACACGAACACCAATCTCTTCGTTATGTTTTTTCTTAGTGGCCATCGCCAGCGCGGACTCCAGCGCCTCAAAGATCACATCTCTGCTGACATCCTTCTCATTGGACACCACCTCTACCACTTGCAGAATTTCTTTACTCATAACTCGACTCTCTTTCAGTATTCGTAGTTTAGTTTTATAAACACTCAATCAAATTGTGGAGCAAGGTGAGCCTTGTCCACTTGCGCCAGAGGCAGACGGAACTGCTCCTCACCGATCTGAAGCAAAATATCTCCATCCTCAAACCCCTGCAGCATGCCTTCGAACTTGCGTCGCCCATCAATAGGGAAAGCCATACGGATAAAAACGGGGTTATTGGCAAAACGGATGTAGTGCTCCTCCACAAACAGTGGGCGCTCTAATCCTGGGGAGGAGACTTCAAGGTTATAGTTACTACTGATTGGATCTTCAACATCCATCACAGCACTAATCTGATGGCTCACCTTGCTACAATCTTCCAACGCGATACCGGCTTCCTGATCAATATAGACGCGCAACAGCGAGTGTTTACCTTGAGGAAGATACTCAATACCCACCAACTCATACTCCAACCCTTCTACGACTGGAGTAATGATTTCATACAGTTTTTCGCGAATTGTTGCCATTATTTACAGTGTCACCAACAACCTTTTTCATATAAAAAAAACATAAAAAAAGGCCGATCTCATCAAAAAGATCGGCCTTTTTGCTAATTGGTAGCGGGGGCCGGATTTGAACCAACGACCTTCGGGTTATGAGCCCGAC